>CAZVJX010000035.1:0-2663 GCA_964627575.1 uncultured Candidatus Saccharibacteria bacterium | reverse complement strand
GCCGCCCGAGGGGCGGCCGTATGTTAGCTGTTCACCAGGTCGCGGGCCGATTTGCAGTCCGGAATGTCCTGGCCGGCGTACTGCCGGCGCAGCAGGAACCCCATCGCGCGGCGTCCCGCTTGTCCGACGGTGAGGCCGGACGGAAGCGTGGCGAGGAACTGATAGAGCGGGGTGGTGTGCGGCGGGACTGTGGAATAGTGCGGCTTCATGCGCTGCTCCGATTATTCAGGCGTTGACGAGTTGGTTCGACTTCTGTCCCGCTCGAACCATAGTCCCGATGCGTTCCTCGTACTGCGCGAGGATTTCCAGGAACGTAGGATTAAGCAGGCGGTCTCCGCCCCCGATCACCTGGATCAGGTATCGCTCGAGCGTCTCGACGCTCTCGGCGATTTGGCCGATTTCCTCACGCAGCTCGCGGCTGACTCCCGCTTGAACGAGGGTCGCCTCGACGGTCTTTGGGTTATGGGGCATTTCCATCAACACTCTCCGGGTTGGGTGGGTTGCTTCTGCCCGCGTTATATCACAGAGCTTTGAGATTCTCGATAGCTAAAGAGAGCTCGCCGTTCCTATTAGAGATCGTGGACTTGATGAGGAGGCACTGCCCGGTCTGCACCAGCGCGCCGCGCTCCTTGTAGATCTTCGGGAAGATAACGCCCTCGATACTGCTCGTCTTGTCCTCGAATTTCACGAAGGCCATTTTCTCGCCGGATTTGGTGAGGATGGTGCGCACTTCCTGCACAAGGACCGGGAGGATGACGGTCGTGCCGGGCTGCGGTTCCTCCTTGATCTTGCCGATGTTCGTTCCGGCTTTTCCGATAGTCGCGGTGTGGCTGTCGAGCGGATGGCCGGATACGTAGATGCCGAGCAGCTCCTTCTCCCAGGCGAGCTTGTCCTGGAGCGACGTCTCGCGGTCGTTCGCCGGAAGCTTCAATTCCGGCGCGGCGAGGTTGAGACCTCCGAAGAGGGAATCCTGCGGCGCTTCCATCGTCGCGTCCCTATGGAAGGAGAGCAGGGTCTCGATGTGGGCGAGGAGATGCGAGCGTTCGCCGTAGGCGTCGAGCGCGCCCGCCTTGATGAGCACCTCGAGGGACTTGCGGTTCAGGTTCTTCGAATGGATGCGCGAGAGGAAATCGGAGAGGCCGCGGAACGGGCCGTGCGCGGCGCGCTCCGTCTGGATGGCCTCCGAAACGCCCTCGCCGAAATTCTTGATGCTCGTTAGCCCGAAGCGGATCGTGTCCTTGTTATCTCCGGCGACTGTGAAGTCCGAGCCCGACTCGTTCACATCCGGCGGGAGCACGGGAATATTGATGCGCTCGCATTCGGCGACGAAGATAGCGATGCTCTCGGTGTCGCCCGCATCCGCCGTGAGCACGGCCGCCATGTACTCGACGGGGAAGTTCGCCTTCATGTACGCGGTCTGGTACGCGACCTTGCCGTAGCAGGCGGCGTGCGCCTTGTTGAAGCCGTACGCGGCGAACGGCTCGATGAGCTTCCAGAGCGCCTGGCCCTTCTGGTCCGAGAGCGTGCCGAATTCCTTGAAACCCTTCAAGAGCTTCTCCTTCTGCGCCTCCATTTCTTCCGGGATCTTCTTGCCCATCGCCTTGCGCAGCGTGTCGGCCTCGAGCCAGGAGTAGCCCGCGAGCTTGATGGCGGTGAGGAGCACGTCGTCCTGGTACACGAGGAGGCCGTAGGACGCATCGAGGTACTCCGCCATGCGCGGGTCGAGATAGGCGATGAGCTTCGGATTCTTCTTGCGCTCGATGTACTGCGGGATGGTTTCCATCGGACCCGGGCGGTAGAGCGCCACCATGGCGTTGATATCGTGGATGGTCGTGGGGCGCAGTTCCTTCAGGTAGCGGGTCATGCCCGAGCCGTTCAGCTGGAAGGTGCCTTCCGTGTCGCCCCGCGCGAGCATCTCGAAGGTCTTCTGGTCATCGAGCGGGATGTTCTCGATATCGAGCTCGATGCCGCGCGTCTCCTTCACACGCGCGATGGCGTCCGCGAGGATGGCGAGGTTCTTGATGCCGAGGAAGTCGAACTTGAGGAGGCCGGCATCCTCGACCGCGTGCATGTCGTACTGCGTGATGAGCTTCTCGGTCTTGGGGTCGATCTGGAGCGGGGTCCAGTCGGTGAGCGGTGTGGGCGCGATGACGACGCCCGCAGCGTGCACGCCCGTATGGCGCACGCAGCCTTCGATGCGTTGCGCGAGGTCGAGGATCTGGCGCGCGTCGTCGTCCTCGTCCCGCAGCTTCTTCAGCTCCGGCTCGAGCGTGAGCGCCCGCTCGATGGTCATCGGGAAGCCCTGGCTGCCCATGGGGATCAGCTTCGCGATCTGGTCGCCGGTGCGGTACGCATGGCCCAGGGCCCGGGATACGTCGCGCACGGCGGCGCGGGCGGCCATGGTGCCGAAGGTACCGATCTGCGCGACGTGGTCGTCGCCGTACTTGCGTTTGGCGTACGCGATCATCTCGTCCCGGCGGTTGTCGGCGTAGTCCATGTCGATATCCGGCGCCTTGGGGCGCTCCGGATTGAGGAAGCGCTCGAACGGCAGCTTGTAGTAGAGCGGATCCACGTTTGTGATGCCGGTGAGGTAAGAGACGAGGGAGCCCGCCGCCGAACCGCGCGTCGTGGTGAGGATGCCGGCGGACTTCGCGAAGGTGAGG
>CAZVJX010000034.1:0-7302 GCA_964627575.1 uncultured Candidatus Saccharibacteria bacterium | reverse complement strand
ATAGCTCAGTCGGTAGAGCAGCTCCCTTTTAAGGAGACGGTCCCAGGTTCGAGCCCTGGTAGGCGGACCAAAGCGAAGCAGTATCAGGAAAGCGCGAGCGCGAAGCGCTCAAGCGAGAGGTCGAGCGGCAGGTCGCCGCTCCGCGAATCGGAGAGGAGCTCGATGAGCGCGAGCGAGAGGTCACGCGCCTGCGGCGGCGTCCATGCGCGGCTTCCCTTCTGCATGAGATCGCGCGCCTTCCAGTGAAGGAGGCCGTGGAGCATTTCGGGGGCGTCACCCGCGCGGCGCGCCCGCACGAGCTCTTTCCAGAGCGCCTTGCCGTCGCGCGCGGCGAGCGCGTTCACGAGGGGCGCATTGAATCCGCGCGCGGCCTTCTTCTCCGCCGCATCGAAGGCGAAGACCTTGCTCGCTGCGGCTTCGAGTTTCTTGGCGCGGGCCGCCGCGAGCCTGGGCGCCAGGACCGCAATAGGGTTCTCGCTTGCCGCCAGCTGCGGGAGCGCATCGAGGACCGCCTCCGCGACGTCGGCGCGTTCGAACGGATCGTCGAGCAGGATGAGCATCTTCGAGAAGAAGAGCCCTTGCGACTGCGCGACCTCCTCGAGCGCCCCGGGCGTGATGTCGTCTACACCGAGGCGAAGATACGGCGCCTCCGGCGCCTTCGCGCGGGCGGCTGCGACCCAAGCGAACGCCCTGGCGCGCGCCTTCGCCGTGTCGCTGCCGGTGAAGAGGTAGATCATGCAGGGAGTATACCGGAAACGCGGCACCCGAAAGTGCCGCGTTCAAGATTTTTCAATTGAAGACTTGGAATTGCCGAAATCCCTCGACGGACTCGAATGCCCTGGCCAGGACGAGGGCCAGAGGAAGGGAGACCACCAAGTAAATCACGACGCCGATGCCGGCGATGAGGACCCCCACCGCGAGCCCGGTTTCGAGGGCTTTCGGAATGGGGACCGGACGCGAGTCCGTAAGCGCGTTGATCGGATTGAACGGAATGATGCGGGCCATGTGTTTCCTCCTTATATGTTCCCGCTGCGTCTGGCGGGAGTATGCTCCCCTTCTACCCAAGAGACAAGGGCGTCGCGTCGCCCCAGTTCGGACCCGACTTCACTTCGGCGATGACCGGCACGCCCTGCGCTTCCTCCGGCGTGAGCACGGCTTCCATGATGCCCTTGATCTTCCTGCAGAGATCGTCGCGCATCTCCTCCGGAACCTCGTAGACGAGCTCGTCATGGACCTGGAGCAGGAGGTGGACACGATGCCGCACCCCCTCTTCCTTCAGCATCTCGTCAATGCGGACCATCGCGAGCTTGATGAGGTCCGCCTGCGTACCCTGGATGGGCGCATTGATCGCCATGCGCTCGGCCTGCGCGCGCACGTACGGGAGCGGCGACTTCATTTCCGGGAACTGGCGGCGGCGACCGAAGAGCGTCTCCGTGTATCCGTTTTTGCGTGCGAAGCCTTTCGTGGATTCCAGGTACTCTGCGAGCGTCTTGAAGGTCGCGAAGTAATCGTCGTAGAACGTATGCGCTTCGCCCGCACTCGTACCGAGCTGGCTCTTGAGCGCGTTCACGCCCATCCCGTAGAGGATGCCGAAGTTGATGACCTTGGCGCGCCGACGCATCTCGGCATCCACGTCCGCAGGCGCGACGCCGAACACCGCCGCAGCGACTTCGCGGTGCACGTCGCGACCGCTCTTGAAGATCTCGATGAGCTTTTCGTCTTTCGAGAGCATCGCCGCGATGCGCAACTCGATTTGCGAGTAGTCGAGATCCAGGAGGGTGTAGCCCGGGGGTGCGATGAACGCATGGCGGATGGCGCGGCCGCGCTCGGTGCGGATGGGGATGTTCTGCATGGCCGGGTTGGTGCTCGCCATGCGCCCCGTGACCGCGCCGTACTGAAGGAACTGCGGGTGCAGGCGGTTCTTTTCGTCGAGGAGCTCGGGGAGATTATCAATATAGGTGCCGAGCAGCTTCGCGAGCCCGCGGTACTCGAGCACGTCGCCAACGATCGGGCTCGCCTCGCGCAGCTTCTCGAGCTCCGATTCCTTCGTGGAGCGCTGGCCCGTCGCGGTCTTCTTCGTGCGGCCACCGTCGGCCTTAAGCCCCAGCTCGTCGAAGAGCACGTCGCCGAGCTGCTTGGGCGAGGCGATATTGAATTCATGCCCCACGGCTTTATAGATGCGCTTCTCGATGACCTCGAGCTCCGCGTGGTACTTCTTCGAAAGTTTCGCGAGCGCGGCGCGGTCAATGAGCACGCCGTGCTCCTTCATGGCTTCGATGATGAAAATGAGCGGGCGCTCGATCGAGTCGTACACCTCTTGCAACCGTCCGGTCTCCTTCACGAGGCGCGCGAGCTCCGCATACGCTTCGTCGAAGGTACGCATGCCGGTGTACCCGAGCACATCCTCGAGGTTCGGGCTGGTGAAGTCCGAACAAACGAGCCAGAGCATGACCTTCGCCTCCTCGAGCTTCTCGGGCGGGATATGCTCTTCCGCCGCTTCTTCGATTTCCTCCTCGCCGCCTTCGTCCCCTCCCCCGATGAGCGCCTGCGCGCGGCCGCGCAGCGAACGGAACCCGAATCGCTCGAACAGCTCGACGACGCGCGCGAGATCCACTTCTTCCATCCATTCCCGTTTCGGCAGCGAGAACGCGATCGGGGCATCGTCGCGGATGATAGCCATCGTTTTTGAGAAGTTCGCGTCTTCCTCGTGCTCCTTGAGGAGGTTCACGATGCGGGGCTTCACGCCCTCGGCAAGCACCTTGCCCTCGTCCTTCGCGAGCAGCTTGTAGAGACTCTCGACCGTGCCGAATTTCTGGATGAGCTCGGTGGCGGTCTTCTCGCCAATACCGGGCACGCCCTTGATATTGTCCGACGGATCGCCGCGCAGGCCTTTGTAGTCGGGAATGAGCGCCGGCGGGAAGCCGTAGCGCGCGATGACCGCCTCCTCGTCGTACATGATGGTATCGTTGAGGCCCTTCTTGAGCGTATAGACACGCACCTGCGTCTCGTGGATGAGCTGCATCGTATCCATATCGCCGGACGCGATGATGACCTCGATTTCCTTATCTTTCGCGAGCAGCTTCACGATGGTGCCGATGATGTCGTCGGCCTCGAAACCGGCGCGTTCGTAGATAGGCACGGAGAACGCGGCGAACACCTCGCGCGAGGTCGTGAGCTGGGTGATGAGCGCGTCGTCGGTCTTGGCGCGCGTGCCCTTGTACTCCGCATAGGCTTCATGCCGCACGGTGGGGCCCGCGAGGTCGTACGCCGCGACGATGTAGTCCGGTTTCAGGTCTCCGAAGATGCGCAGGAGCATGGACGCGAGGCCGTAGAGCGCGCCGGTCGGCTGGCCGTCGGGGCCCGTGAAATCCGGCAGTGCGTGGTAGGCACGATGGATGATCGCGTGCGAGTCGAGAATGACGAGCCGTTTCTTGCCTTTAGCCATAGACCAGCGTGCGTGAGCCGTCCTCATGCGGCACGAGCGTAAGTGCGATCGCCGTCTGCGGAAGCGCGCCTTCTACCCGCTCCGGCCATTCGAGCATGACGAGGTTGCCCGGATCCCGCATCAGTTCATCGAATCCGAGCGCCGAAAGTTCCGCGGCCGAGCCGAGCCGGTACGCATCAATATGTACCAGCCGCTTGAACGGCGCGCCTGCGGGCAGCTCATAGATCTTTTCGAGCACGAAGGTCGGGCTCGTGATCGCGACCTCGATGCCGAGCGCGAGCGCCACCTCCTGGGTGAACGCGGTCTTCCCTGCCCCGAGCTCGCCCGACAAGGTCACGAGCGTCGCTCGTTCCCCAGCCGCGAGCGTCTGTATGAAATGCTGCGCTTCTTCCCGCAGCGCGGAACGGTCCTCGATGCGTTTTTCCACGTCCTGATTGTACCCCCGAAAAGAAAAAGCGCCTGCTTCGAGAAGCAGGCGCTTACGGTAGTGCTGGCCGATCCTTAGCGGCGCGGAAGGCCGCCGCGCGAGCCGCCCCGGATGTACGGGCCGTGCGGCACGTACGGGCGGTCGTAGTAGCCCCCGTAGCCGCAGCGGTCGTAGTAGCCGCAGCGGCCATCGAGGGCGACCGCGGCCGCGACCAGACCGAGACCGAGGACCGTTTGCCCGAGCGTGGGGTTTGCCCCGCGCGAGCAGTACTCGGTTCCGCCGCCCGCCGTCGGTTGGACGAGGCGGTAGTTCACGTCGTGCGGGACATCCTGGCAGCTCGCGCCGGGGCGGGCGGAGACGCTCGAGTTGTCCACGTACCGCATCGGCGGAGGCGCCGGCGGAGCGACGGACGCCGCGACCGGAGCCGGAGCGACCGTGCGGGTGACCAGTTGCGTGAGGCCCACGTCGTAGGTACGACGGAGCTTCGCGGTCACCGTGCCGTCCTGGTTCAGCTGTCGCCGGAATCCGAGGTAGGTGCCGTCCGTGCAGCGGTGCGCCACCGGACGATTCACTTCATCCTCGCCGAACTCGAGCGGGCAGCCGTTCGTGTCGGCCGTCGAGAAGTCCACGATCACCTTCCGGCCGGCCTTGGGGGCAGGCGGAGCGGCGATCGGGGCGGCAGGCGCCTGGTACACGGGTGCGGGGTCCTCGGGGACCGCACGTGCTTCCGGTACCGGGCTCGGCGCCGCGGCGCCCTGGAGTTGCCGGATGGCTTCGTCCTTGGACAGCTGCGCGAACGCAGCGGAGGGAATGGCCAGACTCAAAAGAGCGGCCAGTACGATGAAGATACGCATGGGTAGCTCCAGGTCTGGGGTGAATGTGCTGGCGGAATTATATTACAATATTTTGTATTTTGTCAAGTTCCCCGAAGAGCCCGTATCTATGCGGTATGATGGCCACATGGATAATCCCTTTGATACCGAGGCGGAAGAGCAGAAGCTCGCCGCGCTCCATGCCCGCGAGGAGGAAGACCTGGCGCGCATCCTCTCCGAAAAGTACGCGTATGGCTACACGGACCTCACCCTCATCTCCCTGAATGCCGACGCGCTGCGGCTCGTGCCGCTCGAGCGCGCTCGCAAAGCCATGCTCGTCGTCTTCGATAAGAACGGCAAGCATCTGTCGGTCGCGCTCAAGGATCCGCAGAACGAAGAAGCGGCAGCGGTGATGCGCGAGCTCGAAGGCGAAGGCCACACGCTCGACCGCTTCCTTGTCTCCGGCAAGAGCCTCGAGAACGCCTTCGAGCGCTATGCGGATCTCTCCTACGCGCATGAGGAGCGCGCCGGCGTCCTCTCTATCGCCAACAGCGAGCTCAAGGAACTGGCGGAAACCATCACGGATCTCGCGACCTTCCGCGCGGAGCTCGCCAAGAGCACCGACGCGACGCACCGCGCCCAGGTCTCGAAAGTGCTCGAGCAGATCCTTGCTGCCGCGCTCGCGCTGCGGGCCTCCGATATTCACCTCGAGCCCGAGGAGGACCATGTCCGCCTGCGCCTGCGCATTGACGGCATGCTCACCGACGCCGCGAGCCTCGACGACCATGAGTACGATCTCCTCCTCTCGCGCATCAAGCTCCTGTCGGGCCTGAAGCTCAACGTGAACGACCGGCCGCAGGACGGCCGCTTCTCGATCGAGGTCCATAACGAGATCGAGGTGCGTACTTCGGTGATCCCCGGCGCCTACGGCGAGTCGGTAGTGCTCCGTATCCTGAACCCCAATGCCCTTTCCATTTCCTTCGAGGGCCTCGGCATCCACCCGAAGATCCTCGAGCGCCTCGCCGCCGAGATAAAACGCCCGAACGGCATGCTGCTCACCACCGGCCCGACCGGCTCCGGAAAGACGACGACGCTCTATGCGTTCCTGAAGTACGTCCATACGCCGGACATCAAGATCATCACCATCGAAGACCCAGTGGAGTACCACATCCCCGGCATCGTGCAGACGCAGGTGGACCATAAGGATTACACATTCGCAGCGGGGCTCCGCTCCATCCTCCGCCAGGACCCGGACGTCATCATGGTCGGCGAGATCCGCGATCACGAAGTGGCCGAGACCGCAGTCCAGGCCGCGCTCACCGGTCACTTCGTCTTCACCACGCTCCACACCAATAACGCCGCGGGTACCTTCCCCCGCCTTGTGGACTTGGGTATGGATCCGCGCACCTTCGCCTCCGCGATCACGGTCGCGATGGCGCAGCGCCTCGTGCGGACGCTCGATCATGAGCAGCGCAAGCAGGTGCCGCTCACCGATGAGGAGAAGCGGACCATCGAGCGCATCTTTGCGGACATTACCGACCCGGCGCTCCGGACGACGCAGCTCGAAACCACCTGGGTTCCGGACCCTAAGAGCGAGGGCGAGACCGGCTACAAGGGACGCATGGGTCTCTACGAAGCGATCTTCATGGATGAGGAACTCGGCGAGTTCCTGCGCGATAACCCGAGCGAAGGCGATATCGCCAAGCACGTCGTGCGCCAGGGTACGCTCACGATGGCGCAGCAGGGCGTACTGAATGCGCTCAACGGCTTCACGTCGCTTGAAGAGGTCTTCCGGGTGGTAGACCTGCCCCGCGATTAAGGAACATTCGAAGCAAATGGAAAAACCCGGCATTCGCCGGGTTTTTCGTAGGAGTTCTCGTAGGGGTTTCTTTTGACCTGTCCTACACACCACCCTCCAGGCACTCCTTCTAACAAGTTAGAAGGTGAACGAAACGCCTGAGGATTCCACCAGCGGGCCGCGTACGAGCGCGGTACCAGAAGGGTCCTTGGGGAGACGCCCTAAGCCGTCAAGCCTTGCCTAGAGGGTGCTATGCGGGAAAAGAAAAAGGCCCTGCGAGAAAGGTCCTCACAAGGCCAACCCCTGTGTGTGCTAGAATACTAGCATAGTCCGTTTTTATGTCAAGTACCCCCGACCCAGTCAAGGCGCGTGATCAGGTGCTTGATTCAGTGCTTCGCCCCACCCTCTGGGACGAATACATGGGCCAGGGCCACGTAAAAGCGAACATCAAGATCCTCCTTGAGGCCGCGAAGAAGCGCGGTTCCATGCCCGAGCACGTCCTGTTTTATGGTCCGCCCGGTGTCGGCAAGACCACGCTCGCCCATCTCGTCGCCATCACTCTCGATGCGCCCCTGAAGACCACCTCGGGCGTCGCTATTGAGCGCGCCGGCGACCTCGCCGCCATCCTCACGAACCTCGACCCGGGCACGGTCCTTTTCATAGACGAGATCCATCAGCTCTCCCGCAAGATCGAGGAACTCCTCTACCCTGCGCTCGAGAACGGCTCCCTCGACATCGTGCTCGGCAAGGGGCCGTCCGCCCGCACGGTGGAGCTCGCGCTCCCGCCCTTCACGCTCGTGGGCGCGACCACGCGCATGGC
>CAZVJX010000033.1:0-7527 GCA_964627575.1 uncultured Candidatus Saccharibacteria bacterium | reverse complement strand
CGACGAGACGATGCCGGCCGGCGGGAAATGATAGACGGTCGTGAGCTCCCGGAGTGAAAGCGGGAGCGCGCCGGCGGACAGGAGGCGGAAGGTGAAGTTGCGGAAGAGCTTCTTCGCGTCATTTTTCCTCGCTTCCTTGAATTCGATGCGGTTACCGAGCGTATTGCCGAACTGATGGAACGCAGCCTCGAGCTCCGAGCGGATGGAGGCAGCCTTGAGCGCGTCCCGGGAAGAGACGACGATGCGCATGTTCACGTCTACGATCGGCGCAGCGATCTTCTTCTCTACCTGCTCGATGGCCGTGGTATCGGCCCGGTTCGAATCGAGGGGCTTCTTCGCGGACCCGAAGAGTCCTGCCGCTTCGCGCGCCAGGTCGCCCACGAAGGTCTCCGGAAGCGAGAACGCGCGCGAGCGGCTCTCGCCTTTGCGCAGTTCCGCAAGGATGCGGCGGTAGTGCTCCACGTAGTGGTGCCCACGGGGACGAATGAGGAGTTGGAGCGAAGCGCCTTCCCCTTCAGCATCAATCTTGGCGAACGCGTTCAAAAGCGAATTCAGCGGATCGTAATCGAATTCCGGGTATTCCTTGAGCGGGAGCATCGGCGCATCGGCGAGCGTGGCGTACGAGCCACACGAGGTACCATCCTCGATGAAGACGTTGTAGTCGTTCGGCTGCGCGACGACCCGAGCGCCCGGAAAGACGGCGAGGAGCTGCTTCTCGAAGAGATCGCGCTTGCCGTTCGGCACGCCCGCATAGAAGCGCAGCGATGCAGAATCGGCCGGGACCGCGAGCTCGAGCGAGAAGTACGGCGGCTCCTTGGAGTCCGCATGCTCGACGGAGAGCATGCCCGCATAGAACTGCTCCATAGCGGAGACCAGTTCTTTGAGCGATTTCGCCCGGTCATCACCGCCCTTCGCACTGCTCTCCGGCAGAGCGATCTCGTAGAGCGTCATATGGAGCGCTTTCCAGGCCGGTTGCCCTTCCGGAAGCCCGGTTACCGACATACCCGAAACGAGGTACTGGACCAGGAAGCGATGGAAATCGTCTTCCAGGTGCGGATTATTCAACCGCTCGAGGACGAGGAAGGCGTTCTTGATGCCCTTTTCCTCCATGAGGCGCCGGAGTTCCTGCACCGTGCCGTCGTTCTGCTCGGGAAGAAGCGTGGCGGCAAACGCGTCGGCAGCCGCAGGCTCCATGCGATAGGTATGCGTAAGCACGGATTCAGACGCCATGCGGTGCGAGAGCAGGCGTTCATGCGCCACTTCCGCGCGCGGCGTGTCTTCGTGCATGCGGCGGAGCTCCGCTTCTTTCTGCGCAACCTGCGCGCGCAGGTATGCGAGCTCCTCCTCGGGGTTAGCGAGCGGGCGTAATGGTCCCTCCATCACGATCCAGTATACGGTACGCGCATTGCGCGATGCGCGCGAGAGAGGATAAAAACGCGCTACGCGGCCGAACGCGTCATCATTCCGAAGAATGCGGTAACGAGCGAGACGACGATCGAGAACAGAAGCGCGGTCCAGAAGCCGTCAATATGGAATCCTGGCACGACCATGTCGGCGAGCATAATGAGAAGCGCGTTCACGACGAGCGAGAACAGGCCCAAGGTCACGATGGTGAGCGGGAGCGTCAGGATGGTGATGACCGGCTTCAGGAACACGTTAATGATGCCGAGCACCACCGATAGGAGCGCGAGCGACAGCAGCGAATCGTGCGTGACGCCCGGAACGAGGTACGCCGCCACGAATACCGCGAGGAAGGTAACGAGCCAGTGGATAAGGGTCATGCCGTAAGTATAGCGGGAAATGGAGGGGCCTGAGCCCGCCCGGTGCATAAGCGGCAGCTGCCGCTAGGAGTGCAGGAAAAACGCAGCCGCGATGATGACGTAGGCGACTATCAGCTGGAATCCTTCGAACCAGTTGCTTTCCCCGTCCTCGACGACCGCATTGGTGACGAAGACCGCAAAGACGATGGAGACGAGCTCGAAGATATTGAAGACGAGCGTCATCGGCTTACCGAAGACGAGCGAGAGGAGGACGAGCACCGGCGCGACGAAGAGGACCACCTGCGTGGCGGAGCCGACCGCGATCTGGATGGCGAGGTCCATCTTGTTGCGCACGGCGGCCGTCACCGCCGACAGGTGCTCGGCCACATTGCCGACAATCGCGACGATGATGACTCCGATGAAGAGCTGGGTCCAGCCGAACTGCTCGACCACCGGCGTGATGGTATCCACGAGGATCTCCGAAAGAACGGCGACGGCAATCGTGGCGAAGAGGAGGACGAGTGCTGCTTTCGTCGTGCTCCACTTGGGCGCGATAGCGCGCTCGTCAGCCTCCTCGCCTTTGTAAAGGTGCTTGTGCGTGTGGAGGGTGAAGATGAGGTTCGCGATGTACGCGACGATCATAAGGAAGGCCACAAGGACCGAGAGCGTCCTGACGGAGTGCCCCGCATTGCTCGTCGAAAGGAAGATCGCCGGTACGACGAGCGCCGTGGTCGCGAGCACGAGCATGGAGCACGCGGCTTTCGCTGCCGTCGCATTGAAATGCTGGCGCTCGCGCGTCCGGCCGCCGAGGAACATGGCGGTGCCGAGCACGAGGAGCAGGTTGCCGAGGATGGCGCCAGTGATGGCGGCCTTCGCGACTTCCACAAGCCCCGCCTCAATCGCGAAGATGGAGACGATCAGTTCGGTCGCGTTGCCGAAGGTGGCATTCAACAGGCCGCCGACCGCGGGGTTAGTGCGGAGCGCGAGGTCCTCGGTGGCGTCCCCGATGTATTTGGCGAGCGGGATGATGGCCGCTGCCGACAGGAGGAAGATGACGAGCGACGGCGCCCCGAGCGCGCCCGCAACGAGCGCCGCCGGTGTGAGCAGGAGCAGGAACGGAAAGATGAGGTTCACGGCACCAGTATAGCAGTCCCGCTCTCCCTACTGCGCGACGAACGCGAACGTCTTTAGGACCGCGTCGAGGTCCTGGTACTTCTGGTCGAGCGTCGCTTGCGGGACATCGTCGGGACTCGCCGGATCGTCATGGTAGCTCGAGCCGGTCTCAAGCTGCTCGATGGCGAAGCAGGTGCCGTTATGCAGCGTCCGATAGCTCACGCCTTTCAGGTACTGCATCATCCCTGCGCTCTGGAACGAGAACGCCTTGAATGCGGTGCCACCGAGGTTCATGTCGGGCAGCGGCTGCTCGGCCTGATCGGTCGCCGCAGTCTCGCAACGGGCGACCTCTTTCGGATCGGAGGATGCGCCGATGCGGATTTCCGCGTCGAAATAGCGCGGATAGGAGTGATCCGACTGCGTCCGGTAACCCACGATGGCAACGATGGGCGTGCCGGTGCCGTCCGGCGCAGCGTTCGAGCGCCAGGCGGCCGGAAGATGATAGTAGGAAGCGAACGTCTCGGCCGTCGCGTACGCCTCGGGATAGCGGATGTAGAAGCCGTATTCCCCGTCCGTGAAGATCGCCTGGCCGGTGAGGTCGGGCGTCGTGGTCGGTGTATTGCCCACCTGCTGCGGTGTGCGCGCTTCCCTCCCCGTATGGATGAGGTAGTAGGCAGCGCTCGCGCCAATGGCGACCAAGAGCAGGACAAGGAGGGAAAGCGTCGTACGATTCATGCGTACGATCAGTATAGGATGGCGCGCCTTCCGCGGCCACGCTCGAACGGTGATTAGCCGAGCGCTTCGGCGATCCGGCGTGTGCGGAATTCCTTCGGGAGCACGGAGAGGAACCAGCCGGCCTTGGGGCCCGAGTCGCGGCCGAGGAAGAGGCGATAGAGGGCGGTGAAGAGCTCCGTAGGCTTGATGGGCGCTTCGGTCTTGAGTTCGTGGAGGCGCGCATGGATCTCCTCGCCCGTCCGGTCTTCCGAGAGGTACTCGCCGAGAAGCGCAAGCGCGCGGCGCTGGGCCTCCGAGAGTTCGATGGCTGGAAGCTCGTCCTGGAGCTCGTAGCGGTAGCGCTCGGGCGCGTACGTGTCGAGCCACCACTTCGCGTACGCGGCACGCTCATTGAGCGCCGCGATCTCTTCCGGCGTGAGTGCGCTTCCCTTCACCGCTTCCGCTTCCGTATGGAGCGTAAGGTGCGGCATCTGGACGATGAACGAGACCTGGGAGAAGCGCATCTGCCAGGGATTCTCCGCCACGGCGGCCGCGCGGACCTGCGGCTCGTGCGTGAGCTCGAAGAGCCGCGCGAAATCGTCCTGCCCGCCCGCGCGGACGCCCTCGGCGAGGTCGTCGTACCAGTCGTAGGTGCGCGGCACGGAATCGCCTTCGGGATCGATGTCTATCTGCTGGCTGTACTCCTTGCCGATGAGCACGAGGCGGAAGATCTCGCGCGGGAAGAGGTCGGCCATATCTATGGCAAACGAGCCGCGACCCTTCGATGTGGACATCTTCTTGCCGCCCACGAGGAAAAATTCGTACGGGATATCGAACGGGGGCGCGCGGTTGAAGAGCTCGCGGGAGATGTGGTTCGCGACGTCGCGCGAACCGCCCTTCGTGGAGTGGTCCTTGCCCCCACCTTCGACATCCACGCCCACCGCTGCCCATTTCGCTGCCCAATCCACTTTCCAGAAGAGCTTGGCGTTACCCGAGAACGGCGAGACGCGCCCGCTATGGCCACAGGGCACGACGCCGTCCGAGGCGCGATCGCAGCGGTACGCGACCGTCTCGCCATCGAACTCAAAGGCGCGGGTGCTCATCATCTTTCCGCACGCTTCGCACACGACCGATACCGGGAGCCAGCTCTCGTCCTTCACCGAACCCGACACTTCCTTGAGGATGCGCCGGACATCGGCCGCACGCGTAAGCGCGATGCGGATGTACGGGTCCATGCGGCCCGAGCGGTATAGCTCAGTCGCGCGGTAGTACGCCGGAAAAAAGCCGGCCTTCTCATGCGCGCGCACGAACTCCGCAGCATAGTACTCCGCGTAGTTGTCGTAGCCGGGCTCGGGCGACGGCACGGCGTACAGCGGTTTGCCCAGGTACTTCGGATATTCCTCCTGATCAAGGTAGCCGGGAACGCTATCGAAGGGATCGAAGTCGTTATGCTCCCACTTGAACTCGTTCTCGACGCCCTCTTCCGCGAGGACCTCGGAGAGGATGCCGTGGATGGCGAGCCCGCGCATGGAACCGACGTGCACGCGGCCGGAAAGGGTCTTCTCGTCGCGGATAACGATAGGACGGCCGCCCGAGGCGGCCTTCTTCTCCGCGATCTCATTCGCGATGCGATCGGCCCAGAACATAGGGCCATCCTAGCACACGGCGCGGTCAGTCGCCGTTCTCGATCTCGAAGTTCGCATCGTCGCCAGGCTTGGCCGGGGTCGCAGGCAGCGACGGGATCGCGACATCAATGCGGGGCATGATGACCTCGATGCCGCCCAGGGTCGTGGAGGCGAGGCGGAAATTGAACGTGGTGGAGGCGATGCGCAGGTGCCTGCCGAAGCGTCCCGTCACGACCACTTTCAGCGTGGTCGTTGCGGTGGTAGTGGCGGTGGTGCTTGCGGTCGTGCTCGGTGCCTTAAGCAACCGCGCCGCGCCCATGACCCGGACGGTAGAAGCCGTAGCGGTCGCCGTGGTGGTTGCCTCAGCCACTTCGGTCGTCGTGGACTCAAGCGCGATGGTCACCCCGTCCGCCTGGTCCGCGATGTTCTGGCTCGTCGCAACGACAACCGAGAGGAGCTCTCCCGTCCCATCGCGGTCCTTGGCGTCTACGGCACCGAGCGCCTGGGCCTCGCCCGCGAGGTCGGCGGCGAAGTTCGCCTTCACGTCGGAGGCCGAGAGCGAATCAATCTGCGCGAGATCATCCGCCTTCTCGGTCGCGATCTTGGCGCTCTTATCGAACTGTGTGGAAAGATAGGTCTGTCGCTCGGGCGTGAGCGCGCCACGATTGGCGAGGATCACCGCCTCGTCCACGCGGCGGGTAGCGATCTGCGCAGCGACCGTCGCCTGACCCTTCGGCGTCGAAGCGAGCGCGGTCATCAGCGGTTCGTTGACGTCCACCTTCACGGCATACAGGGAATCGCCGGGAACGCTCGCGTTCGCGGCGAGCGTGATGCCGCTCCCAGCGACCACGAGCAGGAGGAGCGCCATGGCGTAAGTCGAAAAGCGGCGGGAACCGATGAATGCAAAGAAGGAGAAGCCGCTCGCTGCCGGTGCCATCGCCGGGTGCATATCGGCATACATAGCCAAACGCTCGCGCATCTGGAGGCGCTCGTTTGCGGAAAGGGTCATCCCTTTCAGTCGTTTGAGGAATTTGTGATAGGTATCAGTCATGGATATGCAGGAGGCCTTGGACCTTCTTCACCGCGCGATTGATGCGGACGGAAATCGCGTTCGCGGTTTCGCCGGTGATGAGCGCGATGTCTTTCGGCGACAGCCCCTCCACATAGCGGAGGGTGAGGGCTTCACGCGATGGCTCATCGAGCTCCTGTATGGTATCGAGCACTTCGCGCAATTCGGCGCGGTCGGTAATGCTGCGATGGTCGTCGCTGGCGAATTCGAATCCCTCGTCGGTGAGGGCATCGAGCGACCGCTCCTTACGGCGACGGTACCAGTCGATCACGAGATTGCGCGCCATGGTATAGAGGAGCGCGCGATCGTTCCCGATGACGGTGCCCGTCCGGAGCTGCTGCCAGAACCGCATGAACGCTTCCTGGGCGATATCCTGGGCGACTTCGCGACTGCTCACCTTGAGGAGCGTGAAGCGGAAAATATCGTCAGCATACCGGTCATAGACCGCAAGGAAATGGTCTTTAATCTCGTCGTGGTCCATGGGGTATGACGCGGGAAGCGAGGCACTCTTACGCGCCCAAAACGCGTCTTTCCATGCTAGCACGACCCGGCCACGCGGCGGGGTTTAGGCGAGGAGTTCGCGGATGAGATCGAGGAGTTCCGCCTGGGTGGACGGCGAGAGGGACATGGAAGAAAGATAGCCCTCGCTCGTGAGGAGCGCATGGGCGCGTACCTCGAGCGCCGTCTTCATGCGGTCCTTCTCGGCCAGTGTCACCGCGCCGTACCACGGCTCTTCGAACTGCACGCTACCGTCCGAGCGCACGCGTGCGGTCGTCGGGAGATCTACGGGAAGAAGTCCCAGGAAGCGGCCCTGCCGTCGGTAGGACACCGCGATACCCGACCCCGAAAGCGCGACCATGGCGATGTACGGATCCTTGGCGAGCACGGTATTCGCGTACGCGAGCAACTGATCCGCGGAGGTGATGGCACGAGCAGTGTACGTCACCGCCGTCGAGGTCGCTTCTTCCATACCTTCGCGCGTGACGATGAGCGTGGATGCCTCCGCACCTTCCGCCTGGAGATGTCCGCTCGACGTCGCCGCGGGCTCCGCGGCGTGCGCCGCGCTCGTCATGACGAAGAAGCCGACGAGACCTGCGATGAGGAGCGCAGGGAGGACGACGAAGAGGTCATAGACGGGATTGCGGAACATGCGCTACTTGTACTCGGTCCCGTATGAACCCTCCATTCAAGGAGCCTCCTCCGGAGGCTTCTTTTCCGAACGATGGGTCGGGCGACTTCGCGGACT
>CAZVJX010000032.1:0-7532 GCA_964627575.1 uncultured Candidatus Saccharibacteria bacterium | reverse complement strand
CCGCCATTGCCCCCATCGCCGCCGGCGCCGCCGACACCGCCGGTTGCGCCGCCCGAGCCGGTGTTCGACGAGGCCGCCGAGCCGCCTGCGCTGCCGGCTGCGCCTGCGCTGCCGAAGGAAGCGTTGCCGCCGGTCCCCGCATCGAGGCCGAAGTCATTGCTTACGTCGGCCGAATTGGAGTTCGATACGTCAATCGTGTCATTACTGCCCACGAACGTACGCGTGTAGTGGAGCGTCTGGTTGTTGTGATTCTCCGATGCCGAGTCACTCGACTGGCTCGACTGGTCATCGATGGCCGCGTGATTCCAGGTGTGCTGGAAGTTCACGGCGCCCGATTCCTGATCGGACGAGTTGCTCGAGGAAGAATCCGAGGCGCTGCCCGTATTCCAGGTGCTGCTGCCGCCGCCCGAGGTCGAGCTGCTGCCCTGCGACGCCGAATTATCCGACGAGCTGTCGCTCGACGATTCGGAATGGTTCGCCGCGAAGCTCGTGCTTGCGCCCGACGAATGGTCAGAGTGGCTTCCCTGCTGCTCCGTATGAGACGCCTGCGATGCGCCAACGTGGCTGGTCGCATCGAGGGTCACGTTGTATTCATTGGCGCCGTTCATATCGGCGACATCGGTTTCCGTGGTGTTCACCTCGTTGCCGATGGAAACCGACGCAACCGCAGCACCCGTGCTGATATTGCCGCCGTTGCCGCCGTCACCGCCTGCGCCGCCGGCCCCACCGGTTGAGCCGCCGGAACCGCTATTGCTCTGGCTTGCCGAGCCGCCTGCGCCGCCGGCCGAACCGGCGCCGCCATAGGAGCTGTTATCGCCGGTACCCGCCGCAATATTTACGGAATTCGAGACCGTTGCACTGCCATCGTTCGTAACCGTGATCGATTGGGCGAATGCTGCCGGCGCGCCGAAAAGTGCGAGCGACAGCATCGCCACGAGAGAGCTGATCTTTTTCATGGTAATGGATAAGTGTTAGTAAATGCGCTTGGTAATAGGTCGGGCACATCGACCAAGCGCAAGTGTAAGCACTTGCGGTGAAGTACCAGTGAAAAGCGCCGCTCTTATTTCGGAAGCGGCGCTTTTCATGAACTTTTTGCGTTCTCTTAGGAGAGCAGGCGCTCGAAGAGACCGCGCATATTCCCTGCCACCAGATCCCAATCGTAGGTCGTCGTGGCGAGTTCTCGGGCGGTGCGAGTAACTTCAGCGACCTTGTCGGGATGCGCGAGGATATCCTTCGCTGCTTCAGCGATCTGCTCGGAAGAATCTTTGTCCACCGCCCAGCCGGTAGCGGGCTTATCAGGGTTTCGCTTCTCATCAAAAAGGAAGTCGGCAATGCCGCCCTCCTGCGTCGCGATGACCGGCAGCCCCGCCGCCATCGCTTCCACGAAGGAGTTGCCCATGCCCTCGGAGCGCGAGGGGCGGATAAAGATGTCGCAGGCAGAAAGCATGAGCGGCATCGCCTCATGCGAGATCTGCCCCATAAACCGCGCACGCTCCGCGACACCGAGTTCCGCTACGAGGGCGCGCAATTTTCCCTCGTCCGGGCCGATGCCGTAGATGAGGAAGGAGACGTTCGCAGGCAGCAGCGGGAGTGCGCGGATGACATCGTCCACCGCGTTCTTGTGCACGAGCCGCGACGTGGTCACGAGATATACGTCGCCGTCTTTCTTGCCGAGCTCTTCCTTCATGCGCGCTATCTCTTCCGGGGCGTACGCATGCGTAAAGCGCTTGGTATCGACCGCGTTCGGGATGACCTCCGCGTCGCCCGAAAAGCCCATGCGCCTGCCCCAGGCCAGAAGGAATTGCGAAATGGGCTGGAGCGCATCGGCGCGGGTGAATCCTTCCTTGAAGAGCCCTTTCACCGGTCGCATGAGGTTCTCGATCGCTTCCGGCGGATCGCCCTCTTGGAGGGTGAGCAGGTATTTCACTTCCGGACGCCGCTTCTTGAAGATGCCTGCGGGGATGCCGCAGGAGTGCGCCATCATCGCCCAGATACCGTCGAACGAATGCCTCCTATGGAGCCGCTCAGCAGCGCTCGCGGCCGCGATCTGATACCAGTATTTATTGAATTTGAGCGGCCATTTCCCCAAGTCCGCGATGGAGGGGTTCTTACTCACCAGCCCGATGCGATGCACCGTCACATTCCCTATGCGCTCTTCCTCCGGAAGCATCGAGTCGAATCGGAGCGTCAACACATGGAACTCGATACTGGGAATGCGGTCGGTAATTTCCTTGATGGCGACCTCTGCCCCGCCGATGAACCGGGGATAGTAATTCAGGGAGAAGATGAGGACTTTTTTCATGCCGGCCCCTTCATAACCGCGGCGAGCACCGAGCTGTACGCGAATCGGATCTGGTTGGCGAACGCGTCGCCGTCGCCGAGCGAACGGCGCTCCTTCATGCGGCGTTCGAGCGAGGCGATCTTCCGGCCCTGCTCCGGGAGCGAGGCGTATACCTGATCGGCCTGGCCGACGACGAGCGAAAGGAAGAGGCGCTCGTACCAGGAGAGGCGCTGGTCCGCGAGCGTGACGAGGAGCGGAAGCGACGCGCGGCGGCGGACCGCGAGTGCCGCGAGCGTCCCGTAGCTCGCCATAACGGACCAGGAGAAAAGATAGTCATGCTCGCGGGCGAGCCGGTGTCCTATGGAGGCGCCCTGGAACGGGAGCAGGAATTTATCGAAACGATTCCCTCGTCCCACGCGATGCACGGTCGCATTCTTCACCGGGCATTCCGCGCCCTTCGCTTCCGGCGCGTGCATCGCGGTCACGATATCGAAGTGCACCTCCGGCATCTTCTCCATGAGACGGTAGAGCGCGCTCTCGGCGTCGCCCATGATGGGATGGAAGGTTGTCGTGAAGACAAGGATGCGATTCTCGCGCGGAGCCTTCGGTGCCGCGTCGCGCTTCACCTGCGCGATGTAGTCAGGCAATTGACGCTTGGCTTCCCAGCCGAGGGCGCGCGTCTTAGTCGTATCGAGTCCCGACTGCAGGCGATTACCCGCGCGCTCCGGAAGCATGATGATGTCGTCGCTGAACAGTTTCGCCACCTCGAGGACGGAGTATGCGTGGTCGTTCCCGAGACCATATTCATCGCCCTCACCTTTTTCTCCCACGAGGATCAAGCCCTCCACGATATCGTCCACATGCGTGAAATTGCGCTGCTGCGTACCGGGAAGCGTGACGGTAAGCGGCCGGCCTGCAAGATAGTTCCGGCGGAAGATCTCTATGACCGTACCCATAGCTCCGGCGCGTTCGCCCGGACCATACACGTTATAGAAATACGTGATCGCGTACGGGATACCGAACCACGCGCCGTAGTTCTTCACGAGCTCGGTATTGGTCGCCTTCGCCCAGGCGTAGGGGCTCTGGTCGCGACCGATGCCGCCGTCGGCGAACTTCGTCGAACTGCCCGCATACACGAGCTTCGAACCGCGACGGCGCACGAATTCCAGTACCGCGAAGGTGCCGAGCTGATTGAGATCCCAGACCGCTTCGACATCCTCGAAGCTCTTCTCGACGCGCGAGTATTCGCCAAGGTGGTAGACGAGGTCCGGCGTCTCGGGAACGAGCCGCTCGATATCCTTCGTGTGCCCTTCGCGATACTCGACACCGGGAACATGGCTCTCGCGCGTGCCGGCGAAATAGTTATCGAGCGAGATCACGCGGTGTCCCTCGCCGGCGAGACGCTTCACCAGGTTACTCCCCACGAAGCCGGCGCCGCCCGTGACGAGGATGAGCTTGGACATGGTTAGGGTAAACGATACGGGACACCGGAGCCGAGTGCAACGGCGCCCCGCCGCCCGGGAGTTCATGCTCCGGGCGGCGGGGCGATCATGCCATTGCCATGCCGCGTGCGTCTTATTCCTAATGTGCTCTGTATCTCTTACTACTCTCCCAGAGCCTGCGAAGTTTCATTCTTGGAATAGGAATAAAATTCTCCCCGGCAAGGTGCCGGGTAGCTGACGAGCGCCGGCGTATGAGCCATACGACGGAGCGAGGAAGCGGGGCCCGCAACGCAGCGGGTGAGGATTTTAAACTATTCCAACCCTTTGCTGAAGATTTCTTTCAGCACATGCTCCGGCACCTCGAACACCGAACCGCCGGGCGGCTCCTTCTTCTCCTCTTTCTCGGACACGGACTTCTCCTCGGGCGCCGGAGCCGGAGCCGGCGCGTGCTTACCGATGACGTCGGCGAGCGCGCCCTTCAGGTTGTCCTGCTTTTGCGTTTCTTTGCGCTCCTGGACCTTGCCCTGCTTGGCGACGGCCGCGCGCAGGATGTCTTTCAAGTCTTCCGAGGAGCGCTGGGGTGGTGCCTCGCGGCGCGGCGCATCCGAACGCGGACGATCATCGCACGGCCGCGGCTCGCGCGATGAGGGACCGCTGCTGCGCGGCGGACCATCGCGGCGCGGCGGGGGCTCGGCTGGTACCTCCGCTGCGGCGGCGAGCTCGTCGTAGATGGCTTTCTCGATGTCCCGGCGATCCGATCCGAACTGGGCGCGGCTCGACGCCACGACTTCAGCGCGGTAGGTGCGGGCGGGCGGCTCGATGGACGGCATAGTGACCGCCGAGAACGGCCGCGAGCCAATGCCGTCGATCATGAGCGTGAGGTAGATCTGCGCAAAGCCGAGGTTCACGAGGTCCTCCTTCGTGAACTCCGGCGTGAAGACGGTCTCGAGCGTTTCCGCGTCGAAGGGACCCACGCGGAACGCGACCGTGGTACCCACGTTGCCGAACACGGCCGCGCGCACCTCCTCCTCCATCTGTTCGACGTACTGATGCGCGATGATGAGATTCAGCTTGTATTTGCGGGCCTCGGAGAGTATCTCGGCGAAGGTCTCGTTCGCGAAGTTCTGAGACTCGTCCACGTAGAAGTAGAAGTGCGGGAGCTTCGCGAGTTCTGCGCCAGGCAGGTCCGCACGGCTCATCGCCGCGAGGAAGATGCGCGTCGTGAGCATGGAGCCGAGGAGCCGCATGTTCACGTCGCCGACGAGGCCCTTCGAGAGGTTGATGAGCAGTATCTTGCGCTGGTCCATCAGCTCGCGGATATCGAAGGAGGACTTCGGCTGGCCGATGATATTGCGGATGAGTGGGTTCGAGGTGAACTGGCCGATCTTGTTCTGGATGGCCGGCGTCGCCTCCTGCGTGTAGCGATCGCCGTAGTTCGCGAACTCCTTCGTCCAGAAGTCCTTCACGATCGGATCCTTCACGTTCTCGACAACCTTCTTGCGGTACGCCTTATCGGTGTACATGCGATTCACCCCGAGCAGCGTCGCGTCGGGATATTCGAGGAGCGCGAGGAGCGTATTGGAGAGGATGTATTCCATGCGGGCTGACCACGCGTCCACCCATATCTTCTTGAACGTCGCCATGAGGCCCGAGACCACGAGATGGCGTTTGTCGTAGCCGACGTCCTCCATCACGTTGAACGCGATGGGCCGCTCCATGTCGAACGGTGCGAAGTATACGACGTCGTTTGCCCGCTCGGCCGGGATGTAATCGAGGAGCTTGTCCACGGCGCTGCCGTGCGGATCAATGAAGCACATCCCTTCTCCGTTATGGATGTCTTGGATGGCCATATTCTCGAGCAGCGTGGACTTGCCCATGCCCGTCTTGCCGATCACGTACATGTGGCGCGACCGGTCCTTCGCTTTGATGCCGAACGGGACCTTCTTGCCGCGAGCGTCCGTGGCGGCGAAATAGGTTACGCGTTCCGGATTCTCATTCATTCACGTAGTATAGCAACTCGACATGAAGAGGCCGCGCATCGTGCGCAAGCTCCCGTTCCCTATGCCGCTTCGACCGGCAGTGCAGGCGTAGGCGCGGCCGTGCGGCCGCGCTCGCGGCGGTAGCTCGCGCCGACGATGACGGCGCACACGCCGAGCGCCGGCAGGAGCCAGTCGAGCCACGCGTACGGAAGGCCCGAGAACGGCGCGAGCGCGATGAGGATACCGATGAGAACGAGGAAACGATCGCGGGACATAATTTTGTTAGGCTGAAAGCCTTAGAAAATTAATAGTGCCCTTGGGGTGCGACATGCGCGCAGTATAGCGCGCCCGCGTTATGCACAGCGGGCTACGCTGCAACGATGACGACGAATTCGCCGCGCACGCTCGCCGGGTGCGCCGCGAAGTGCGCGAGCACTTCCGCAGCACTTCCCGCTACGACCGATTCGTGGATCTTGGTGAGCTCGCGGAGCACCACGACGCGGCGCTCGGGTGGCAGCACCGACGCGAGCGACTCGAGCGCCTTACCGATGCGGTGCGGCGATTCGTAGAACACGACCGTGCGCTCGCTCTGCGCGATATCCTTGAACGCGGTCTGGCGGCCCTTCTTATGCGGCAGGAAGCCGATGAAGGTGAACTCATGGGTCGGCACGCCCGCGATGGAGAGCGCGGCGGTGAGCGCCGAGGGGCCCGGGATGGCCTCGATGCGAACCTCATCGCCGAGCCGCTCCTTCACTTCGGCGACGAGCGCGCTGCCCGGGTCCGAGATGCCGGGCGTCCCCGCATCGGTCACGAGCGCGATCCGCTTCCCCTCCGCAAGCAGGGTGAGAATGCGCGTGGCCGCAAGGCGTCCGCTCTGGGCGTGGTAGATGAGGAGCGGCTTCTCGATCGCGAAGCGCGCGAGGAGCTTCGCGGTCACGCGCGTATCCTCGCAAGCGATCGCATCGGCCTCTTTCAAGGTTTCGATGGCGCGGAAGGTGATGTCGCCCAGGTTCCCGATCGGGGTCGCGACGACGGAAAGCGTGCCGGTCATAGGGGCACTGTATCAGAAAACTGCATTGACGCGAGCCCGAAAAAAAGGTACGGTGCAGGCTGAATTCGGTTCTTAACGACCCACAGGAGGGACTAGTGCTCGCTGTTCCACCCAATCAATTCGTCGAGGGGATCAAACCCCTCAGCGTCAATCACAAGATCGGGAGCATGCGCTACGAGGCCACGTGCTTCCCCCCGCACCCCGATCAGGAGTTCAGCTACTCGCTTGCGAACCTGCGTTCGCAGGACGATGTGACCACGCATCCGACCCTTGCCCGCGCTGTCGCGGAAAAGGCGCGGAGACTGGAGATCGCCGAGCTCTTCGCACCGTCGGTCGGCGACCACAGCGGCGTCGTCGTCGAGCAGGAAAAGCTCGCGCGCCGCATCCGGCTCCCGCGCAGCGTTTCGCTGTATCGCGAGCCGACGGTGCCGAGCTGCGGCATCCCGCTTCTGCCCGGCCAAGGCGGCGTGCTCTCGAACGCAGGCTGCGGTCTCGCCGTCCTCGCGGCGAAACACCACCTGCTCTTCGTCCACGTCTCCCGGCCGAACATGGTGGATCGCGGACTCGTCTGCGGAACCGGCGCAACGCGCCAGTACGAAACCGTGCTCCATGCGGCGAAGGCGTGGTTCGAGAAGAAAGGCATCAAGCCGTCGGAGATCCGGGGCATGCTGCACTTCCAGATCGACCCGGAGCAGTTCGAGCACCCGCTCGACCACCCGGATCCGAAGACCGCCGAATACAACCACCTGATGTTCGACTACCTGTTCGATGCCTACGGC
>CAZVJX010000031.1:0-7569 GCA_964627575.1 uncultured Candidatus Saccharibacteria bacterium | reverse complement strand
GTCCACTGCGACCAGGAAGGCGACTCCGTCGTCCTCCAAAGCCATCGCAAACATGGTCTTCTGGGACGCCCCGTAGCCCGCAGACCCGATTAAGTCATGATTAATAAAAGCTGGCGTAGACTGCCCCACGAGCCTTACCCATTAACGCTATTACCTATGAATAAGGCACTTGCATCGATAGGGCTCGCAGCCGTGCTTCTGGCCCCCGCATCGCTCGCTCTCGCGCAGGCCCCCGTCGCGAAAGTGACCGGCGGCATCACGATGAGCGGTCCGAGCCAGCAGATCAGCTTCGTGGCGTTCGACGGCGCCGGGAAGGGGAACGTCAGCTATACGAACTACGACTACCCGGGCGGCTTGAGCTACTCGGCGGACGTGCTCTGCGCCAACGTGAACGAAACGACGGATAACGCCGTCTTCGTCTTCCAGATCCCGGCCGGATTCCCGGGACTCTCGGGTCTGTACGTGGGCGTCCAGGTCCATGACGGCGGCACGCCGGGCACGAACGGAGACACGTACGGCCATACGTCGACCGCCAGCCAGGCGACCGCCATGAGCTGGTGCAACAGCTCGACGCTCTCCGTCACGAACTACCCGATTACGAGCGGAAACCTGGTTGTCCACTAGGGTTCTCTCCGCGTAAAGCGCCGGCCAAAGCCGGCGCTTTTACGTATGCCCGGACGGCACCCGCAGAACCTATTGACGGATTTAGGGGAAGTGCTCTACTTACGCTAAGTGCTCGCACAAGGGGAAAAGGCACTGGGGTGAACGCTCATCATTATTCATATTGTTAGGTCGCTCCTAACAGCTCGCGTATGAAAAACCATACTCTGTTCGCGCAGAAGCTCGGCGCCGTGACCGTCGCGCTGACGCTGCTCTCGTACACCACTGCTCCGCTCATTTCGTATGCGGACAACAGCAATAATAATCAGAACGACAAGGTCACGATCTGCCACGCCACTAATGGCGGTCATTACAACCAGCAAAGCGTGGATGTGAATTCTGACCACACCAATGGCGGCAATAACGGCATCAATACCAATGACATTGTGCCGCCGAATATCCTTCCCGATTATCCTGATGGTCTGAATTGGGAAGCGGGTGAAGCAATCTACAACAACGGCTGCGTAGCACCGGAAACTCCTGCCGAGCCCCAGAGCTGCACCTATGTCTCGGATGCGACGACCCAGTTCAACTACGGCAGCTCGGTCGTCGAGACGCCGAACCCGGCATGGGCGACCATTGATGGCGCCTCCTGGATTTGGGGCGACGTCATGACCGACGCCGAGGCTGCGGCCGGCTCGACCGACACCTTCGACAAGACCTTTACGCTGACCGGATCGGGCAGCGCAGTCGTCGGCCTCGATCTCGCCTCCGACAATGGCTACACCGTAAGCGTGAACGGCCACCTGATCGCGGACCAGTCCGGCAACGAGCACGCGTACAACCCCGTTGCGCATTACGACATTCCGGCTGCCGATCTCGTCGAAGGCAATAACAACGTCCTCGAGATCACGGTCACGAATCTTCCTGCAGGCGATGCCTCGATCAATCCGGCAGGCCTCGCATACAAGCTTTCCGTCATGGCGACCACCTGCGGTGACGGCACGCCGCTTACGCCTCCTGGTCCGGCGCCCGCGCACATCACCGTCATCAAGCAGGTCGTGAACGACGGCGGCGGCACGAAGCAGGCGAGCGACTTCACCCTCCATGTCATGACGACGGGCGAGACCCCGACGTCCATCCAGGATTTTGCCGGGAGCGACAGCGGCACGTCCGTCGAAGTCACCCCAGGTACGACCTACACGGTCACCGAGGATGCGAGCCCCAACTACACGACGAGCTACGGCGCGAACTGCGAGAACGTCACTCTCAATGCGGGCGATGAGGTCTCCTGCACCGTCACCAACACCTACGTTCCGCCTCCGTCCTGCACCATCGTCTCCGACACCGACGACCAGGTGGACGGCCATGACGCGGTCGTGCTCTCCTTCATCCATTCGTCCTGGACGCACCTGCTCGATGGCACGGGCGCCCAGTGGATCTGGAGCCAGGACGGCGTCGCCGACCCGGTGAACGCGACCACGAAGGTCTTCACCAAGACCATCCAGGTGAACGGCACGCCCGACAGCGCGACGGTAGACTTCGCGACCGACAACGGCTACCAGCTGCGCGTGAACGGCACGCTCGTCGGCGGCGACCAGCTCAACACCGAGCACAACTACGAGGGCACGACCACGCTCGATATCCTTCCGGAGATCCTCCCGAATGCCGATAACGTCATCGAGTTCACCGTACAGAACCTCGCGCGACCTAACGGCACGCTCGAGACCAATCCCGCCGGGCTCGATTACGCCGTACACATCAACAACAGCTCGTGCACCGTTCCCGACCCGCAGCAGACCGCGACCGTCGTTGCGACGAAGATCATCTGCCCGACCTCGGCCAGCTTCCCGGACCAGAACTATCACAGCCACACGACGGATGCGAATACCGCATCGAGCTTCCTCGCCGCGCACCCGGAATGCCACCTCCAGCCCGGCTGGCAGTTCGAATGGGGAAACCAGAATGCAGGCGACACGGCCGACAATCTCGTCGGTCCGGCAGGCAACGGCTACACCACGTCCGCTCCGACCGACGGCAACGGTTCCGTCACGATGACGGTCCCGCTTGCCGGCCTGACCTCCATCCATATGCGCGAGGTGCTCCAGAGCGGCTTCATCCCGTTCACCTACCATGCGCACACGGATAACAGCGACAGCGGTTCCGCGCAGCTCGCCTGCGGTTCGGACGGACTCAACTACGACAACTGGGACTGGATCAATAACCCGGAGGCGGGCCATGCGTACTACTGCGTCGCGTACAATGCGCCCGCGACCTCCACGGTCACTCTCTGCAAATACCAGCAGGGCGAAGTGAACACGCCGCTCTCGGGCTGGAACCTCTTCCTCAAGGGCAGCCATGTGCAGGATCTTTCGGTTGATTCGAGCAGCATGAGCGGTACGGACAGCGATCCGCTTACGGCGGGCGTCTCGTACCTCGCGCTTGCGACCGGCACCTGGCTCAACCAGGGCGGCGCCAATCCCGTGGATGCGGAGTATTCGACCACCGACGGCTGGGCAACGCACATGGATGGCTATACCGGCTACTCCGATGATATCCTCGAGACCGAGATCAATCACGTGAACGGCACCTGGGGTCCGTACAATAGCGGCCACGCGTACGCGCAGTCCTTCACCCCGGCCGCGAGCGGCAGCGCGAACTTCGGCATCTTCGATGGCCAGAACGGCATCCAGAACGCGGGGTGGTTCGGCGACAACAGCGGCACGATCGGCATCGGCCTCTACCAGGGCTACGCCGGCATCACGAGCGAGAACGGCTGCGTCACCTTCGAGAACGTTCCGTACGGCGCCTACACGCTCGGCGAGACCGGTCAGGATGGCTGGACGAATGTCTCCGGCAACGAGGACGAGGTGACAGTGGATCAGCCGACGGAAACCTTCTCGCTCGTCAACGCCTACGACGGCGGCAACGAGGGAGGCGACCCGGATCTCTGCCCGAACATCGCGGACAACCAGCCGACCATCCCGGAAGGCGACATCCTTAACGATGACGGCCAGTGCGTCCCTGCCGATAACGGCGACCCCGAGACCACGCACACGGAAGAGACCATCGTCGTGAAGGCGGCCGATCTCGCGACCAGCTTCGCGGATGTATTCGCGGATAGCTCGAAGTGGTTCTTCTACAACGACAACAACGACGCGATCGATGATTCCCTCGGCTCGTTCGTGAACGGACCCGCGACCGCGCCGCTCGGCGACGGGAGCGCCCAGATCACGGATGGTGCAACGAACAACCGCATCGACCTCGCGACCTACCAATTCAAGAGCGCCAAGCTCTCGGATATCGGGACGCTTCAGTTCAGCGCCTACTCGCACTCGGGTGTCGCTGGACCGACGGAATCCCCGTACTTCCTCTTCAACGTCAGTTTCGACGGCACCGATACCTGGCAGAAGCGCCTCGTCTACGTCCCGGCCAATAATGGCTCCGTGCCGCAGGACGGCTGGAACACGTACGACCTGATCAATGGCGGCGCCGGAGAGTGGGTGTACTCGGGCGCAACCTGGCCGGCAGGTATCGGCGAGCCGGGCACCACTTCCGGGGGAACCCCGAAGACCTGGACGCAGATCCTGGCGACCTATCCGAACGCCAGCCTCCGCGCGACCGATAGCCTCATGGGCATCCGCGTCGGCGAGCCGGGTCCGACCAACTACACCGGCAATGCGGACAAGATCGTCGTCGGCATCTGGACGGGTGCGAACCTGGACACGAAGACCTTCGACTTCGAGCCGACCGATATGTGCCCGAACATTGATGGGGTTCAGACCTCCGTTCCTAACGGTAAGGTACTCGTGAACGGCAACTGCGTCAGCGCAGGCGGCGGCGTGCCGCAGACCAGCTTCTGGTCGAGCGGCTCCAATGGGGAAGTGCTCGGCGAGTCCACGACCACCGGCGAGGTGCTCGGCGAAGCCTGCGGCGTCTACATGGATAAGTTCCTCCGCTTCGGTAGCAGCTGGAATGATACCGATCAGACGAAGAAGCTTCAGGCCTTCCTCAACAAGTGGATGGGCGCGAATCTCCCGATCACCGGCTTCTTCGGTCCGCTCACGAGTGCCGCGGTGAAGGCCTTCCAGGCAAAGTACGCCGATGACATTCTCAAGCCGTGGGGTATCACGGCGCCGACCGGCCTCGTGTACTTCACGACGCTGTACGAAATGAACCTGCTTGAGTGCCCTTCGCTCACGCTCTCGCTTCCGCCGCTCGTCGTGTGGTCGCAGAATACCGACGTCTCGAAAGGCCTCCCGCACTAAATCACCGCGCGCCCGAGAGGGAAGAAGAGGAGACCCGCTTTTGCGGGTTTTCTCTTAGTTCGCCCACAGCCAAAGCCTTGCCAGATGCGCGAACTTGTTATATAAAAAAATCATGGTGAAATCCAAGCTCTCGGCGCGCTCCCGCCGGCTTCTCCTCGCCGGCGAGTTCGCGGCCCTTGGCGCGACCGCAGTCATTCTCCTCGTATTCCTCGCCTCGTCGCTCGACGGCCTCCTCATCCGTGACGGACAGGGCGCAGCCGTCATCACGGCGGTACTCGTGGACCTCGCCAATACGGACCGCCAGGTCAATGACGTTCCGCAGCTCGACATGAATCCGACCCTCACCGCCATCGCGCAGGCAAAGGCCGACGACATGGCGCAGAAGGGCTACTTCGCCCACACCTCGCCAGACGGACACGACCCGTGGTACTGGTTTGCGCAAGGTGGTTACCAGTTTACGTACGCAGGCGAGAACCTCGCGGTGGACTTCTCGGACTCCGCCGATGTGGAAGAGGCCTGGATGAATTCGCCGACCCACCGCGCGAATCTCCTGAACTCCCGCTTCACCCAGATCGGCATCGCCACCGCCGTCGGCACCTACAACGGCCGTCAGACCACCTTCGTGGTCCAGGAGTTCGGCACGCCGGCCCGCACCGCAACCACGCCCGCTCCGGCGACGATCTCCAACCCTTCCGAACCGACCCAGATCGCGCTCGCGACCACGCAGACCGTGAAGCCTTCATCGGGAAGCTCCACGCTCGTAGCTAAGAAGACAGCGCCTGCCGCTTCGACCACGTCGGTAGTCTCGGAGGCGGCACCGGAAGCCCCGCAGGAGGTCCTTGGCACCTCCGCAGTGGGTCTTGCCGCTCCCCAGCCACTCATCTACCAGCAGGCCGGTCTCACGGCCCTCTGGGACGTCTTCGCGTCGTCCCCGCGCACAACGCTCCAGTACGCCTACTACCTCTTCGGGCTCCTTATCCTCATCGCGCTCGTCGTCGAAACCGGCATCGAGATGCGCCGGCACCACCTCCGCCATGTCGCGCTTGCGGTGGGGCTGCTCGCGCTCATGGGCGGCCTCTTTGTCACTGCCGACCATCTCGTCTTCACCGATCCCGTCCTTTCGGACGCCGGCATCGCGACCTTGGGCTCGTAATACGTTATGGTCCGCCTCATCATCCTCGTCGCCATACTGATCCTCGCGCTGTCGTTCTTCGGCATCTCCATTCGGAGTATCGTGGAATCGCCGGTCGGTCGGGACAATTTCACCTTCATCTGGGAGCTTATCCGCACCGGATGGCACATCCTGGTCGTCTGGTTCGAGTACCTTGTGAACGGTTTCCAGGGCTTCATGCCGGGGTAGGGAAGGGGACACGGAACTGGCCTCCATGTCAAATAATATGGCCGTATAAGGCCATATTATTCGTTTCGCGCCAGGCTTGACGGCGAAAAAAGAGGACCCACAACTTAGCCCTTCAGCCTTCCGCGGGGATTGACAAAAAGCTTGAAACCTGCTAGTATGGCTTTACGAGGCCGTTTTACGGACTCACCCTATGAACCTGTTTGCTACCGCCCTAGTAATGGGCATTCTTTTTTTGCCTGGGACGGGCTCCTCACCTTCGTACGCGGTCCCCACGACCGCCTCGTCGAGCGACGCGAGCCTTTCCGCGGGGGAAGACCCTTCCCCTAGGAAGGTGGCTACGACGAAGGTCGTCGCCACCGACTACCAGGTAAAACTCACCGCATACAACGCCGTCCCGTCCCAGACCGACGCGGATCCTTCGGTAACGGCCAGCGGCATCTCCTCGAATTCCGAGGTGGTGGCCGCGCGCTCCCTGGATCTTGCGGACGAGCTGCCCTACGGCACGGTGGTGAAGATCACCCGCGAGGGGACCGATACCCCGGGCTGCAACTTCCATAAGGTGGAATCCCTCATCGGCTACCGCGTCATCGCGGACTCCATGAACGCACGCTGGACGAACCGCGTGGATGTCGAGCTCGACTCCACGGATACCGTGGCGGTGGACGGCAGGGAGATGAATCCTGCCTTCGCGCTCGGCGTCTGCTCGACCGTGAAGATCACCGTCGTCGGCCACCTCCCGCTGTCGCGCATCCCGGCGACGCAGGCAGCGCTCGCCAGCCTCTTCGAGACACGCGAACTCGCGATCAACGGCTAGAACAAGAAAGAGTAGCGGCGCTCGCGCGTCTACGTAACGGCCTTAAGGATCCCTTCAGGCCGTTATTCATTTGCTATACTCATACTGATGCATATGCAGCTCTATCAGCGCCCGGTGCTCTTTTTTGCAGAGCTCGCATTTATCCTCCTTTCCGCCGGCATGCTGTTCAATGTCGCTCCCGCAACCGCGCATGCGGCAGGGCAGTACAACACCTTCGAGGTGTCCGGCTGGATTCCGTACTGGCGCGCCGCGACCGGCACCGCGGACGTACTGCCGCATCTTTCCCAGATGACCGAAGTGAATCCCTTCGGCTACACCGTGAAGATGGACGGCACCCTCTACGACGCGGCCGGCCTCGAGTCCACGACCAGCACGTGGAGCACGCTCATCGCGCAGGCGCGGACGAAGAACCTGCGCGTCATCCCGACCGTCATGTGGAGCGATACCCAGTCCATCCACACGGTCCTTTCCAATAAGACGCTGCGCGCAAAGCATGAGGACGCGATCGTCGCGATGGTGAAGAAGAA
>CAZVJX010000030.1:0-7724 GCA_964627575.1 uncultured Candidatus Saccharibacteria bacterium | reverse complement strand
CTCGGTTGATACCGCGAACAGCGGCAACATCACGGTTGCTATCCCGACCGACGGCATCCGCGCAGTTGACGGCGAGGGCGTCTCGGAGACCTACTCGGTTTCTGACGACAGCTCGAACACCTTCACGGTGACGTCCGCTACGACCGGCACCCTCACCATCAACGAGGCTTCCGACAACCCGGATTCCACGACGGTGAAGGCTGACACGGACAACACCACTGAGGATGTGACCGTCCTTTCCTTCAACCTCAAGGCGAAGAACCAGGACGTCACGGTTCATGACCTCCCGGTCACGGTCACCACGTCGAACGCGACGTCTTCGGACACGGTCTCGACGGTGAAGCTCCTCAAGGGCTCGACGGTCCTTAAGAGCAAGTCCATCAGCGGCACCACCACTTCGCAGACGGTCGTCTTCGACAACATCGATCAGACCATCTCGAAGGATGACAGCGAGAACTTCACGGTTACCGTGACGGTCCGCAAGATCGATGCTGCTGGCAGCACCTTCGTCTCTGGCTCTAGCGTGACGGCTTCCGTCCCGACTGGCGGCGCATGGGACATCGAGGATGCTAACGGCGACTCGGTCAGCAACCCGAGCACCTTCACGGGCAATGCCATCACCTTCCAGGCGACCGGCATCACCGTGACCAAGGTTGACGCGTCGTACAACAAGACGACCGGCACGACCGCGGGCTCCGGTGACTCGACCCAGTACTCGATCTCGTTCAAAGTTACGGCCGGCGACGATGACCTGTACATTGGCCGCCAGATCGCTCGCGGTACCACCGCTTCGACCACGGCTGTGACGTGGGCAACCACCACGAGCTCGAACGCAGGCGTGACCAGCGCAACGATCGGCACCAGCCTCGCGGCCGGTGACACGAACTCGAGCGACACCACGGCGGTCTACAAGATCCCGTCCGGCACGACCCGCACCTTCACGCTCAACGTGACGCTCAACGCGACGTCGACCGGTTACACGGGCGTCCAGCTCGTCGGCATCGGCTACGGCACGACTGCCTCGACTGGCACTGCGTACACCTCGGGCCTCGACACCTTCAAGACGGCTGACGTCTCGATGACCACCCACTAGTATCTAGTGGAGGGAGCGAACCTAGGAGCTACGGTTCTTAGCTAGCAAAACGGAAAAGCCACCCCTACGGGGGTGGCTTTTCCGTTTTCCGGGCTTCATGGTCCCTACAGCAGGGTGCGCGTATGTAGGATGAAGGCGGTACGGTACCTACGCGTAAGAGGCGCGCGCGGTACCCGTCCTCCTTAACGACTCGGAACGATTGCACGATAGCAACGGATGCAGGCACGGAACGAGCATCCTCTCCGGGCTGCCGGCGTACGGCAGGGAAGAGGATTTAGCAGCGGAGCCGCTTGCGGCAAGCGCGACGGCTCGACCTAATCTTAGGAATTACATGACCAGCATGAACACTACGATGGCGAAGCTGGCGGCGCTCGTCGCCGGATTCGGCCTCGTCGCGATGTCGTTCGCGATCACGCCTCTGCACGCGCAGACGGCGACCACGACCGCATCGCTCCAGGCGCAGATCCAGGCGCTTCTCGCGCAGATCGCCTCGCTCCAGGCGCAGCTCGCTTCCATGAACGGCAGCGTGAGCACGACCGTGTACGTGCGCAATCTCACGATCGGCTCGCGCGGCAGCGATGTCGTCGCGCTCCAGACCTTCCTCATCAGTAAAGGCTTCGCGATACCGGCGGGCGCGACCGGCTACTTCGGCACGCAGACGCGCGGCGCCCTGGCCGCGTTCCAGGCAGCCAACGGCATCGTGCCCGCAGCCGGGTACTTCGGTCCTATCACGCGCGGACGCATCAGCATGCTGCTCGGAACAGGCGGCGGCCAGAACAATCCGGGCAGTACGGGCGCTCTCTCGGGCGGCGCCGGCACGCTGCGCAACGTCGATATGCTCGGCGATGTCGAAAGCGATCTCCACGAGGGTGACGCCGCAACCCAGGTCGTCGGCTTCTCCGCGGACGCGAACGGCTCCGACCTCGCGGTACAGCGCGTAGACGTAACCTTCACGATAAACGGCAATGCGGGCAGTGCGAACCTCGACAAGTACCTCGATACGGTGAGCATCTACCAGGACGGCCATAAGCTCGCGTCCATGGACGCGTCCGCAGGCGATAAGAGCGGCCGTGAGTGGACCTTCCGCTTCAGCGACCTCAACGGCGTGATCCGCGAAGGTGACACCAGCAACTTCTATGTCGAAGCGACCCCCGTAGGCTCCATCGGTTCGACGGAATCGGGCGTCAGCATCACGGCGCAGATACCGGATGACGGCATCCGTGCGGTGGATGCCGAAGGCGTCACCGAAACCTACACCCCGGGCGGCACCACCTCGCAGGACTTCACGGTCTCGACCGCGACCACGGGCGGACTCACGCTCTCCGAAGCAGCGGACAACCCGAAGGACACCATCGTCCAGGGCGACGAAAGCACGGCGACCGATAACGTGACCCTCCTGTCCATGAACGCAAAGGCAAAGCATCAGGATGTCACGATCAACGACCTTCCGGTGACGCTCACCCAAAACGGCACGACCAACGTCGGCGACGTCGTCCAGTCGGTCTCTCTCATGAAGGGGAATACGACGATCAAGACCAAGTCCATCCCGTCCGGAGCGGGTACGACCACGACGCTTGTCTTCGACAACCTCGACCAGACCATCAGCGCGGATAGCTCGCAGAACTACAGCGTCGTGGCCAATATCCGCAGCATGCACACGGGCTCGTCCGGCACCGCGTTCGACCCGGGCGATACGCTCTTCGCATCCATCGCTTCCGGAAGCTCCTCCTGGGATCTCGAGGATAGCAATGGCGATACCGCGACGCCGAGCGGCACCGTTACCGGCGGCACCGTTACCTTCCAGCTCGTCGGCGTAACCGTCGCGAGGGTGAGCGCGGACGCGACCAAGACGGTCGGTACCACCGCAGGCTCGGGCGACACCACGCAGTACTCGATCAGCTTCAAGGTGACCGCCGGCGACGACGATCTCTACATCGCACGCACCGTCCAGAACTCCGTGAACCCGAGCGGTACGGCGGTTACCTGGGCGACCACGACCAGCTCGAACGCGAACGTGACCACCACGGGTGCCGCGAACCTCTCCGCCTCCGACACGAACAATGGCGACACGGCGAGCGTCTACCGCATCCCGTCCGGCACCTCGCGCACCTTCACGCTCAACGTGACCATGGTCGCGAATGCCACCGGCTACACGGGCGTCGAGTTGACCGGCATCGGCTACGGCACGACCGCTTCGCTCGGCAGTACGTACTCCGCGGGCCTCGATACCTTCAAGACCCAGGATGTTTCGATGACCACGCACTAACGGCCATCCGTGCTCGCAAAAGCCGCCCGAACGGGCGGCTTTTGCATGCTATCCTTGACCCCGATGACGCTCTCCTCGCTCACGCGTAAGCCCTTCACGCTCGCGGCGTTCGTGTTCGTGCTCCTCGGTCTCGCGGCGTTCCTCACCCTGCCGCTCATTTTCGGGTCGGGTGGAGGCTATCCGCTCGCTGCCGGCGACCGCATCGCGGCCTGGCAATGGCAGGGACCGTACCGCGATGGGGGAGCGAAGGAGAAGCAAGTTACTACGGACATCGCGGGGATGAAGCAGTCGCTCGGGAAAGAGGGAACGAGCGACTACGATGCCTATGTGGGACTCGCAGCGGAGTACGAACTCCTCGGGGACGGAAAGAATGCCTACCAGTACCTCTCGAAAGCCATCGCGCTCGAGCCAGCCCACGGGCTCGCCTACCTCAACATGGGGCACCTCATGGAGGAGCTCGGCGCGCTCCATACCGCCCACACCGCGTATGATCAGGCGGTCGCGGCCGAGCCGACCAACCCGCTCTATCAGTCATCCCGCTCCGATTTCCTCCTCAAGCACCCCGGAAATTGATATGAAATACCTCATCGAATTCCTCGGCTTCCTCTGCGGCTTCGTCATCCTTATCTCCGCGGCGCTGCTCGCCATTCATCTGGTGAATCCGGTGGCGTAGTTGCGACCTGCCTGCCGGAAGGGTATAGTGCCCAGGTACGGACCGAAGACAGCAGGCGACTCGCAAGAGTCTTAATTTCCTGCCGAGGGACGAAACCGAGCCTTGCGGCTCGGGGTCGACTGTCTCCACCGGTCTCGCTGCGCGGGACCTTTTTCGTTTCCGTACGCCCCGATTTTCTTGACGGTACTCCGTCTTAGAAAATCGGAAGTGCCCTTCGGGGTGCACAAAAATAAAACCATTATGGCAATTACCAAGCAGAAAAAGCAGGAGATCGCGGCGAAGATCGCTGACGCAGTCAAGGACGCGTCGTCGGTCGTCTTCGTGCACTTCAAGGGCCTGTCGGTCGCGGATACTTCCGCGATGCGCAAGTCGCTCCGCGAGCAGGGCATCGGCTACTACGTGGCCAAGAAGACCCTCATCAAGCGCGCGCTCGCCGATCATGGCGTCGCGGGGAATGTCCCCGAGATGCCGGGCGAGATCGCGCTTGCGTGGAGCAAGGACGACGCGACGGCTCCGGCCCGCGCAATCTACGAGCAGGGTTCGAAGCACAAGGACCTGCTCACGATCGTGGGCGGCGTCTGGGAAGGCGCGTATGCGGATGCGACGGCGATGAACGCCATCGCGACCATTCCGCCGGTACCGGTGCTCCGCGGCATGTTCGTGAACGTGATCAACAGCCCGATCCAGGGTCTCGTGATCGCGCTCGACCAGATCCGCGAGCAGAAGACCGCTTAGATTTCCACCCTTAATTACAATCGTATGGCAGATGAAATGAACCAGGACGTTGCAGTCGAAGAGACCACTACGGAGGCTCCGGCTGCTCCGGCCGTCGAAGAGAAGGCCGAGGTAGAGGTTCCCGAGAAGTTCAAGAAGCTGGTGAAGGAGATCGAGGACATGACCGTCCTCGAGCTCTCCGAGCTCGTGAAGGTCTTCGAGAAGAAGTTCGGCGTGTCCGCTGCGGCGGTTGCGGTCGCCGGCCCTGCGGCAGGCGGCGCAGCAGCAGAGGAGGGCAAGTCCACCATGAACGTGGAGCTCACGGACGCGGGCGGCAACAAGATCGGCGTTATCAAGGTCGTGAAGGAGGCCCTCGGCCTCGGCCTCAAGGAGGCGAAGGACCTTGTGGATGGCGTTCCGAGCATGCTCAAGGAGAACGCTTCCAAGGAGGACGCAGAGGACCTCAAGAAGAAGATCGAGGAAGCCGGAGGTAAGGTTACTTTCAAGTAACTCCGCGAGGGTGTTCGACTTGGTTTCTGGGCTCTCTTTACGAAACCAAATCGAACACCCTCGCTCCGTGCAGAAAAACACCCGCGTTTGGCGGGTGTTTTTCGTCGTTTTGGCAAGGGTTGCGGTGCGGGGGAGAGCCTAGGTACAATGCGGCAACGAAATCATGGACTCTCTCGGAAAGCTCTTCGGCAACCCTGCACGCTTGAAGCTGGTGCGCCTCTTCTGCTTCAACGACGATACCGCCTTCAGCGCTGCGGACGCTGCGTTCCGTACCAAGACTGCCAAGGAGGCGACGCGCAAAGAGCTGAACCTCCTGCTCGCTGCGGACATCATCAGGAAAAAGGCGGGGAAGAACGGGCCCGGCTTCTCGGCTAACAAGAAGTACGTGCACTACGACGCACTCCTGCAGTTCCTGCGCGACACCACCGACGTGAGCGATGCGGACATCATGAGCCGCCTCCGTAAGGCGGGCAATCTGCGACTCGTCGCCCTCTCGGGACTCTTTACGGGCGCCATTGAATCGAAGGTGGATGTGCTCGTGGTGGGGGACCGGCTCGAAGAGAAGGTGCTCGTGAACGCCGTACATACGCTCGAGGCGGAGCTCGGCCGCGAACTGCGGTACGCTGCCTTCACCACGGAGGAGTTCAAGTACCGCATCGGCGTGTACGACCGGCTGCTCCGCGACACGTTCGACTACCCGAACCGCGTCCTCTTCGACCGCATTACGGCTCAGTAGGGCCCTGCTCCTATCCACACCGCCTCAACCGGGGTACCTCCTGGTTGCTACACTTTTAGCTAGGCAGGTCCTTGTCGGGCCCATGGCCCGGGAAGGGCAGCATTAGCCACTAAAACACGCGCAAGCAATTCCTATGTTCCTCTCTACGTGGGCGGACGTACTCAACAGCTCGCTCCAGTCGCTGTTCTGGGGTCTGGTGCAGTTCGTCCCCAATTTACTCGCTGCGATCATCATCTTCATCGTCGGTTGGCTCGTCGGTGCTGGCCTCGGCCGCCTCGTGGCCCAGGTCATCTCGGCCATCAAGGTTGACCAGGCGCTCCGCGCTGCGGGCGTCGAGAAGGTGGTAGAGCGCGCCGGCTTCACGCTGAACTCGGGCAAGTTCCTGGGCGAACTCGTGAAGTGGTTCTTCATCATCGTCTTCCTGGTCGCGTCCTTGGATGCGCTCGGGCTGACCGATGTGACGGCCTTCCTCCGCGGGGTGGTGCTGACCTACATCCCGCAGGTCATCGTCGCCGTGCTCATCCTGCTCGCCGCAGCGGTCATCGCCGAAGCGGCGGATCGCGTGGTGTCGGGCTCCGCACGCGCGGCCGGCCTCAAGGCTGCCGGGCTCCTCGGCACGCTCTCGCGCTGGGCTATCTGGGTATTCGCCATCCTGGCGGCGCTCGATCGCCTCGGCATTTCGCCGCTCGTGCAGACGCTCTTCACGGGCGTAGTAGTCGCGCTTGCGCTCGCGTTCGGGCTCGCATTCGGGCTGGGCGGCCAGCAGGCGGCTGCCCGCTACCTGGAGCGCGTCCGCGACGAGATCACGGGCTAATCCCTCCATTCGTTACCCCGCATACAGCCCCGGCATGCCGGGGCTTTTGCGTGTCTCGGATTTCGGTTTGACAAGGAAATTCCAGCGCGTATACTTGCCGATACGTGTTAAAGACCACGAAATTACTAGCCACACGGAGCGGGTAACGGACCGGAAGGTCCAGCGCGTCTAACGCGAACCGCCCCGAGAGGGGTTTTTTGTTTCCTGGAACGAGCACGGGGTTCATTGACACACGAATACGCAAAATAGGTAATCAACACCGCCGTACCATCGAGCCGATGGTAGGCGGATTGAATTGCATTGAACAAAACGTTAGTGGTGTTCAGGTTTCCGCACAGGAGACACTGAAGGGTGCACGGTGGATGCCTAGGCTTGCGCAAGCGATGAAGGACGTGACTAGTCTGCGAAATGCTTCGGGGAGGCGACTTGTAGCCCGCGATCCGAAGATGTCCGAATGGGGAAACCCACCGCCTCGGCGGTATCCAACTTTTAAGTTGAGAAGCTCACCCAGGGAAGTGAAACATCTCAGTACCTGGAGGAATAGAAAACAACATTGAGTCGTGTTCCGTTCGTCTGATGCTTCGGACGGATGGAACACGTCTCTCGTGATTCCCTGAGTAGCGGCGAGCGAAACGGGAATAGCCCAAACCTGATTCTTCGGAATTGGGGGTTGTAAGGCAGGAGCGCCGGACTTGTCCGGCATAAGTTACAAAAGGTCTGTATAGCGGAAGCTGCTGGAAAGCAGCGCCGTAGAGGGTAATGGCCCCGTACGCGAAATGCAGATCTCTTATGTGCTCCTGTTCTTGAGTAGGTCGAGACACGAATAGCTCGGCTGAATCTGCCGGAACTAACCGGTAAGGCTAAATATTGCGCAAGACCGATAGTGAACTAGTACCGTGAGGGAAAGGTGAAAAGAAC
>CAZVJX010000029.1:0-7792 GCA_964627575.1 uncultured Candidatus Saccharibacteria bacterium | reverse complement strand
CCATTTTCTGAGCTCAGTGCTCGGGGCGATGTTTTTCTCCCAGCGGTACAGCTTCAATTTCTCCTTGGTCAATCCGCGCGGCCACACCCGGTCGACGAGAATACGCAGACCGTCGCCAGCGCTCGGCTTCTCGTATGCGCGCTTGGTTTTTACGGTGCACGAAGCCATAGAAGTATTATACAATACTTCTATGGCTTCGTCATGGTGTTCGTCGCCTTCGCTCTGCGATTCCTGAAATAGAGCCAACGTTCTTCTACCATCCCAGACCACCCGTACATAGAAAGATCCTGCGCGTAGTACCCTAGAAGCATGCACGAAGGAATTCCAAGCAAGGAAGGGAGTCCTCATTCGAAAGAAAAGGTCATTGCATCCCTGCGCGAAGATCCGCAGAACCTGTCCGTACTGCAGGAATATCTTGCTACCAAGGAAGCGGAAGTTTATTCGAGCCTCGATGCCTTGCGGCTCAATGTGGAGACGGCGGAAATCTACCGGGACGCAGGACTTATGGAAGCGGCCCGGGACGCGTTCGAGGCGGCTGCCGAGCAGGCCTATCAGGAGCATGAGGACGAGCTGTACGGGCGTCTGGTCTCCGAACTGGAACGTTTGGAAGAACCCAGGTAATTCACCCAGCGGAAGCCTTCATTTTTTGTGCATATTGTCCGGTACCTGGAAAGTACGGGTGATATCCTAGAATAGTGAATACCTGCAGGATCCCGTCGTTCCTGGCCCTTCTCCTTATATGCGTCGCAGCTGCTGGCGCGGCGCCTGGCATCGTTCGCGCCGCGTGGTACGAGCCCGGCAGCACGCTCGATCCGGCCTGCGCGCCGACGGATGCGGACTGCGGCGTCGCGACGACCACCTACGCGACCGGCCTCTCGTACGACAGCGGCACCGTCTCCAATACCGGCCTGCTCTCGCTCATGCAGGAATACGGCACGCCGCTGACGGGCGCCCTCACGCTCGCGACGTCGTCCGCCGCCTCCCATGGCCTCACGGTCGGACTCGCCATCACGAACGCGAGCACGACCTTCACGTTCGCACCGACTCTTTCCGGCACGCTCGATGTCGGCGGGGGAGGGACAGGGCTTTCGAGCGTTACCGACGGCGCGCTCCTCTATGGGTCAGGAGGTGGCGGGACGCTGAACGCGCTCGCCACCTCGACCTCCGGAAAAGTGCTTCAGCTCGACTTCGCTACTGGGCGACCCGTATGGGTCGCCACTTCTACGCTTGGACTCACGGCGCCTTCGTTCCTGTACCCGCTCGTGAACGCCGCGAACACCGTCAGCCTCGCGTTCGGTACGACCACCGCCAACACGTGGGGGAACCTGAACACGTTCGCCAGCGGCCTGCTTTCGCTCGCCTCTACGACTATCGGCGACGGCACGGGAACCGGCGGGCTCACGATCTTCGGCAACGCGACCACGAGCGCGAGCGCATACATCGGCACCGCGCTCTCGGTCGGGGGCGCGAGCCCCTTCGCCCTGGCGGCGGGAAGCGTCTTCGCGAGCGCCCTCGATTTCAGCGCCTCGAGCACCGTGAGCTACCTGAACGGCGACCTCCTCCTGTCGGACGACAACGCGGGCGCATTCACGCTCTCCCAGCTCGTCGCGAAGAATGCGGCCTGCTCGAAATCGAACAGCCTCATATCCGGAGGCGTCGTCACGTATGACGGCACCGGCCTGGTATTCGATATCTCGCCGGCGAACTACTGCATCAACGGCCTGCAGTACTCGACGGCCGCGCAGCAGGTAACGCTCGCCGCCGCCGATGGCACCCGCGACCGCATCGACAACGTCGTGCTCACCGCCTCCTCGAGCGCGACCGCCATCACGGGCATTCCCGCCTCGAATCCTATCGCGCCGTCCGCGGACCCCGCGACGCAGCTCTCCCTCACCTTCGTGTACGTGAAGGCGGGCGCGTCCCAGCCGGGTGCATCCGGCACCGGGCCTACGACCCAGATCATCTACAAGGAAGGAGCGGTAGGGGAATGGTCGGGAAGCTCGGTGGGCGCGGTCGGCACCCTCTCCCTCGCGGCGACGAACGATCCGCAGCAGGGAACGACCAATGTCCGCGCGACGTCGGTGGGCAAGCCCGATACCTTCCAGTTCGCGACGAGCACGACCTTCAACCCGACCGGCTCGCAGACGCTCTCGTTCTACCTCAAGAACGCTTCGGCATGGTCGAACAACAGCGACAGCATCCTCGTCTCATTCCTGAACGCGAGCGGTACGCAGCTCGGAGTGCCTGTCACCATACAGAACCAATCGTACGGCTTCGACCGGACCAATGCCTCGACCTACCAGAAGATCGCCATCCCCATGAGCGATTTCGGCACGCTCGGCACGACCATAAAATCCCTCAAGTTCTCAATCCTGACGAACGGCAGCAACACCATATCCTTCGATCTCGATAACGTCGTCATCCAGGGCACGACGCAGACCGCGACCACTTCCTCCTTCAGCTCGGGCACGGTGAACCAGGGAACCCTCAACCGCCTCGCGTACTATTCGGGCACGACCACCGTACAATCGGCGGGCTTCCTCACCATCGATACCGGCAATTCTTTCCTCGGTATCGGCACCACCTCGCCTTCACAGGCGCTTTCGGTCGCCGGAAATGTCCTCGCAAATGCCTTCAGCGCCAGCTCCCTTTCCGCGACCTCTACGTTCGCCGGCGGCCTCGTCGTAGATAGCACCAGCGCGAATACCGGACGCGTCGGCCAGCTTGCGCTCACGTTCGGCTCCGGAAGCGGGGAAGGCATCGCCTCGAAGCGCACTTCGGGAGGCGACCAATACGGGCTCGATCTGTATACCTCTTTCCAGCCGCGATTGACCATCACGAACTCGGGCAATGTCGGCATCAACACCCAGACCCCCGGATCCGATGTCTCCATGACTAACGGCCTTACGATAAATGCCGGGAACAGCACCGCGTTCACGATTTCCAAGAACGGCGCTTCCGCGCTCGCCGTCAACGTGGGCCAGGTGGTCGGCGGCGACGTGAACTTCTACGACCATGCCAGCGGTAACTATATCGACGACATCACCCTGCGCAGCGGGAACGTGGGCATCAATACGACCGGTCCGCGCTCGAAGCTCGATGTATGGGCCGGCGACATCAACGTGACCGGCAACGATACCAACGGCACCGCTATCGTGACGACCCACAGCGGCAATGCGTACTTCGCGAACAATACCTACACGAACGGCATCTCGATCAACTCGTCCGGCACCGTCACGACGAGCGGCGCCGCTACCATCACCGGACTCGCGACCATTTCGGGCGGCTCCATCGTGCTCGGCGCGGCGCAGATAAATACCGTGACCGGCGTGCCGAGCGCCGGGCTTCCGGCAGGCTCCATTTCCATGCGCGTGGATGCGCCGACGATCTATCTCTCGCAGGCGCCCCAGAACGCGATCCCGCACCGCGTGCAGGAGGCCGTCACGTCGCTCACCCCAAACTCTTATAACGTTACGTTCCCCAACACGCCCACGGTAGGCAACTACCTCGTCGCGATGATCTGGCAAGAGGGTTCGGCGCCGACGCCGAACACGGGATGGACGTCGGTCACCACTCACTCGGCGTGCGGCGCGAACGACCCATACACCGCCATCGTGTACCACCAGGTGGTGAACGGCGATGGGAAGATCGAGATACCGGGCACGGGCGGCACGGCCGGCATGTACGGCAGCGCCGTCATCGAGGTGAGCGGGCTCGACAGCTCGTTCACGCCTTCATACGTCGGGACGAACTTCGGCTGCTCGGATAACCTCGGCGGCGACAACGTCGTCCAGATCTCCTCGACCACGCCGGTGAACGATACGCTCGCGATCAACTTCGCCTCGCTGTACCTCTTCAGCTGGCCTGCCAACGGGGAAGGGCAGATGGGCTTCAACAGCGGCTGGACCAATGTCGTGACCAGCTGGGACAACCGAAGCAACGCACCGGGCGGCCGCTGGGGCGTCGGGTCCATCGCGTACCCGACGGCGGGCTCGAGCATTACCCTCATCGATACCGTCACCGGGTACTTCAACGGGAACCAGACGCCGGGCATGACCGCGGCGCTCGTGCTCCTCAAGCCGGGACCGAACGGCGCCGCCACGACGACCGGCCCGGTCGCGCTTTCCATACTCGACACCGTCTATTCGAACGGGACGACGGTCGCCTCGACGACCCGCTCGCTCAACTTCACCCGGGGCCTTAGCGCTACCAGCGACGCCATCGGCGAAGTCACCGTCGGCCTTTCGACGACGACCGCCGGCTCTATCGCCGGGCTCACGGTGGGCACCACGACCGGCTTCGCGCCGCTCGGCGTCTGGGGGCCGGACACCGCAAGCACTTCGGCGGCACTGACCATCGCGAACGCCGCGTCCACGACCGCGTTCCAGGTGTTCGATGATGGGCATGCCGTGCTTGCAGGCTCGCTTACCCAGAATTCGGACCGGCGCCTCAAGACGAACATCGCGTCGCTCGATGCGTCGAGCTCGCTCGCGGCCATCGAGTCGCTCGACCCGGTCTCGTTCGATTGGGTGGACGGCATCTACGGCACCGGCACGCAGCTCGGCTTCATCGCGCAGGCGGTCGCCCAGGTATTCCCGCAGCTCGTCTCCACCACCTCGCCCACGCTCCACACTCCGGGCGGCACGCTCGGCCTCAACTACACCGGCCTCATCGCGCCGATGATCGGTTCCATCAAGGCGCTCGCCGGAGAGATCAATGCGATGGCGCAATCCATCACGACCACGCTGCTCGATGCGACGACGGTGAAGACCAAGAATCTCTGCGTGGGCGATACGTGCATCACCGAGGCGCAGCTGAAGACGATTCTCGAAGAGACCGGGCAGACCGCCTCGCCTGCATCGGCGTCAAATATCTCAAGCACGACGCCAGCCGACGCGTCCTCGACCGACACCGGCACGACGACCTCTCCGGATGCGTCATCGACCCCGCCCGAGCCGGATTCGACGGCGTCTTCCGACGCGACGAGCTCGCCTGAAACGACGCCCGCCGCTGACGCTCCCGCCGCTACCGGGCCTGATCAGACGACCGCATCCGATACGCCGGAGGCACCCGCGTCGGCGACGGACCCGGCTCCGACGGAGTGATACAATGACTGGCATCATGGAATCCGAGCCAATTCCTTCCGGCGCTCCCGCTCCCCGCCGCCCCGTCCGGCTCGCGCGCACGCTGCGCCGCTACCGCGGACCGATCGTGCTGGTGCTCTTCCTCGCGCTCCTCGCCGGCTCGTTCGCGCTCGGCCGCTACAGCGTCTACCGCGCGCACCCGGAACTCGCGGGGCAGGATCAAGCGGCAGCCGTCCTCGCCAAGGTCGGCCAGCTCATGCAGCTGCCCCAGGGCGAGAACCCGTCGATGGCGCGCGTCACGGATGCCGCGCAGGTGCGGCAGGCGCAGCCGTTCCTTTCGGAGGCGCAGAACGACGACATCCTCATCATCTATCAGCGGGCGGGCACCGCCATCCTCTACCGACCGTCCACCAATAAGCTCATTGCAGTGGGTCCCGTGACCGCGCAGCAGGCGCAAAAAGCCGCCGCTTCCGCCGAAGCCGCTCCGTCCGATGAGTCGGCGCCGCATGCCACTACGACGACCAAGAAGTAGGGTTCTGCTCGCAGCGCTCGCGCTGTGCCTCGTGGCGCTCCCGGCGCAGGCAGCGACCGGTACGGTCGAGCCCGCGCACCGCTACGCGTGGAGCTCCGACGGTGGATGGGTGAACTTCGCACCCACCAACGGGAACGTGCAGATCACCGATACGGCGCTTACCGGCTATGCGTGGAGCCAGAACGACGGCTGGATCAATCTTGCGCCGGCCAACGGCGGCGTCCATAACGACGGCAATGGCACCTTGTCCGGGTTTGCCTGGGATGAGACCGCCGGCTGGATCGATTTCACCGGCGTCACCATAGATAGCTCGGGCATCTTCCATGGCACGGCGCTCGGCGCGCATACATCCATTACCTTCGACTGCACCGGTTGCACGGTGGCGACTACGTGGAGCTCGGCGGCTGCGGCGCCACCGCCCGCGCCGTCTTCAGGAGGGGGCGTCTCGAGTGCGCCTCCGTCGCCCGCTGAAGGGCCGACGGAGCCTTCCATGCCGGCAACGCCATCCGCGCCTCCGGACGAGACGCCGGCGCAATCGGATGCGCCCGCCGACACGCCGCGGGTGGTCCTCACGTCGCCGCCTTCGGGCACTTCCGGTGGAGATGTCTCGGGCAAGGGAAAGGGAAGCGTGAGTCTTCTGCGCCTGGTGCCGGGGTATGACGGCCTGGTCACTGCCGTTCAATCCGGGCGCATGGCCTTCGGGGATCTGGCGGTTGCCATCATCCCCGTGGAGCATGCGGTCGTGCCACCGCTCCTGGCTACCGGCGCCGCGGTCGGCGCGCTCGGATTCTTCTGGTCGCTCCTCTCGACTCTGAAGGCCATCAGCGACATCCCGCTTCTCGTGCTGCGCTCTTTGTCCGCGCTCCTCCCGCTCGCCACGCTCGGCCGTAAGCGCCGTTTCTGGGGCACGGTGTACGACAGCCGGACGCGCCGACCGCTCGACCCGGCCGTTGTGACGCTCAAGGACACGCTCGGCAAGGACGTGAAGACCGCCGTGACCGATCTCGACGGCCGCTATGCGTTCCTCGCCCCTGCCGGCACCTACACCATCTCTGCGGTGAAGAGCCACCATGTCTTTCCGGCCTCCTTCATCGCCGCGGTGGATCCGATCTATAGCCAACCGTACCTGGGCGGTCCCGTTACGCTCGCTGAGCCCGGTATGATCGCGCGCGATATCCCGCTCGATCCCGTCGAATTCGACTGGAACGAGTTCGAGAAGTACCGTACCTGGCGTTACCAATTCTTCTCGCGTTTCGATAAGCCGCTCGCGTACGCGTCGCTCTGGCTCGTGCCTTTGGGAACGGTCATCGCGCTCTTCGATTTTCTCACGCATCCGAACGCGTTCGACGGCTTCTTCCTCGCGTTCTACCTCGTCCTCTCTGCCCTGTACCTGCTCGGCTTCCATCCGCGCGCGTACGGCCAGGTGAAGGGCGCTGACGGCGCGCCGCTCCAGTTCGCGGCAGTGAAGGCGCACTATCCCGATCAGGACCAGGCGGTCGCCGCCACGGTGACCGATCAGCTCGGCCGGTACCACCTCCTCCTGCCGAACGAGAAGGCGTTCGACATCACCGTCGAGCAGCCGACGGGCCCCGCCACCTATACGACGGTGCTGCGTCAACGGTTCACCAAGCTCCATGGCCGTCTCAACCGTACGCTCGTCGCGGGGCCGCTGCCTCCCGCTCCCGCTCTCCGCTAGTCCGATTCTCGAAGCGTTCATGGGCGCTCCACCCACGGGCTCGGTATACTAGGGACGGTATATTTATTCCCTAAGCTCGAACCCTATGAATAAGTACATCGCTATCTTCTGCATCCCCGCGGCCGCAATGCAGGATTGGATGACCAGCGTGGACGAAGCCACTCGCAAGGAACAATCGGACCAGCTCATGAACGACTGGAAAGTGTGGCTCGCGGCGCACAAGGACGCCGTCGTCGAGGAAGGCCTGCCGCTCGGCAAGACGAAACGCGTGAGCAAGGGCGGCGTCGAGGACCTCAAGAACGACATGAACTGGTTCATGATCGTCCAGGCGGAGTCCCATGATGCCGCTGCGGAGCTCGTGCGATCCAACCCGCACGTTCAGATGATCCCGTCCTCGTACGTCGAGGTGATGGACGCCAACTTTACGGGAATGTAGGGCAGGGCGGGTTACACTAAACTCAATGCCCGGGCATCATCCCA
>CAZVJX010000028.1:0-8255 GCA_964627575.1 uncultured Candidatus Saccharibacteria bacterium | reverse complement strand
CGACTCCTTCGCGAGGCGCTCCTTGGTGCCGCGGCCATGGCGGTAGCCCTTGGCGCGCTTCAATACGTTGCGACGGCGCTTGGCGCTGATGACTCCTCCTTTTACTCGTGCCATACCTTAGTATCTAAATCGATTAACTACGCCTTCGGGGCGGGTGCGCCCGGAAGGAAGCGGCGGCGGATGGCAGTGGTGACGACCAGCGAACCAGCGCGCTTCTTCTCGCCCTTGGTGCGGCCCCGCTCCTTCGCATTGAAGTGATCCTGGCCCGGCTTGCGCACGACGAGCTTGCCCGTGCGGGTGACGCGGATCCTCTTGCTGTATGACTTATTGGTTTTCATGGTCTTGTGATTGGGGTTTCTTCGCACCGGTCGCTGCCTTCGGGTCGCGCTCGAGAATGCCGGCGAATCCCTTCGGGGACCTCGTGACCGGCTCCGCGATGCGGTAGGCGTACGGTATGAGCAAGATGAACTTCTCGAGCCGGGTCTTGAGGAAGGCTTCTTCCATCCCCTTATACCGGCCCTTGAGGAAGAGCTCGACGCGCACCCGGTGGCCCTCATCGAGCCATTCGGCCGCTTTCTTGGCCTTCAACCGCATGTCGTTGTCGCCCGTACCCACCTTTATCTGGACTTCCTTGGTCTCGGAGACCTTGGCTTTGGCCCGGGCGGCACTTTCCTTCTTCTTCTGCTCGTATTGGAATTTACCATAATCCATGACCTTCGCAACCGGCGGGACGGCGTTCGGCGATATTTCGATGAGGTCGAGATTTGCTTCGGAAGCGGCCTTAAGAGCCTCGGAAATAGAGATAACACCCAGGTTTTCCCCCTGGGCTCCGATGACGCGCAGTTCGCGCGCGGTTATCTCACGATTGATGCGGGTGCGTTCGGTAGCCAAAGCTGTGTACCTCGTGATTTTAGCACTGAAATAGCCTTATCACAAGGTATCGAGCGGCTCAGACAAGCATAGACCGCACCGGCCCCGCGAGGCGGGGCCGGTGCGGTCCTGTCCGTGAACCGTCTATTTGTAGACGCGGATGTAGTCGATGTTCATCGCGCTCGGGAAGACCGTGGTGCTGTCGGGATTGCCGCCCCAGTAGCCGCCCACCGCGAGGTTCGCGAGGATGTACATCGGGCCGTCGAAGACGTCTGAGCCCGTGTGGGTGTAGACGGGGACGCCGTCCACGTACCAGGTGATGCTGCCGGGCTCCCAGTCCACCGCGAAGAGGTGGTAGCCGTTGCTCGTGTCGGGGCCGTTGTAGACCTTGCCGTCGGACACATGCGCCCCGGCCGAGTTAAGCCAGTGGTAGGTCACGTAGGTGACGGCCGGCTGCTGGGAGAGCACCTCGAAGATGTCGAGCTCCGGCGGCCAGTTGCCGTTCGCAGCCACGAGCCAGAAGGCCGGCCAGAGGCCCTGGCCCCTCGGGAGCTTGGCGCGCATGACGTAGTAACCGTAGGTCTGCACGAACGACTGCGAGGAGTTGAGTGCGCCCGAGGTGTAGGGAAGCACGCTCTCGAGGTGCGGGCAGATGACCGGCTCGTTCTTGGCGGTGAGTGCGACGCCGCCGCCGCTCTCTGCGACGTTGCCCTCGAGATAGCACTCCTGCTCCCCGTTGCCCGTGAGCGTGCGTACGCCCCAGTCGTAGGAATTGACCCAGGTGGACGTGTTCAGGCTCGAGACGTTGAACTCGTCGTGGAAGGTGAGGTGCATGCCTGCCGGATGGAGGTCATCCGTGTAGCTCGTCGTGAGCGGATCGCCCGCGCCCGGCACCGCAGTCATGACCGCACCCTGGACCTCCGGCGGGACCGAGGGGCGGGGCGGAAGGTTGGTGCCGGCCGTCACCGTGAAGGTGCCGACCTTGTAGTACATCGGATAGGCTTCGACGACGCCCGAACCCGCATTCACCGAGACCTTCGGGTACGTGGACTGGGTGTTGTCGTAGAGGCCCATGTAGACGTCATAGGTCCCGGCCGGGATGCCGCCGCCGATCGCGACCGGCAGGGTGTAGGAGACCGGTCCGGACCAGGTCTGGGTCGAGATGCCGCTCGGCATCCAGTGGTCGCCCTGGAAGGCGATCTGGCCCGTGGACGGATTCACGAAGTGCACGAATGCGACGTAGCTCTTAGCCATCGGCACGCCCACCCAGTTGTAGGTGATGTTGACGGTCGAGTTCTGCTGCGCCGACAACGTTCCCGAGATCTTATTGAGAGTCGGGAGCGAGCCGGTCGGTGTCGGCGTGGGAGTCGGAGACGGAGCGGGAGCCGGTGCCGGAGCAGGCGCAGATGCGGCCACGCTCACGGTGAGCGACTTCGTGACGGAGCCGCCCGCACCCTGGCAGGTCAGGGAGTACGTCCCGGTCGAAGTGATGTTCGGGACCGTTACGGCGCCGAAGATCGCGAGCGCGCCCGAGAATCCGGTGCCGCTTGCAGTGCAGCTCGTTGCGTTCCCCGCCGTCCAGCTAAACGTCGTGTTGCCGCCCGACGTAACGTTCGACGGGTTGTCGGTGAAGGTGAGGGTCGGTGCGGGAGCGGAGGTCACCGTGGCGGAACTGCCTACGGTGAAGGTGGCGGTAGCCGTCGCGGTTGCGCCCGAGGTGTCGGTCGCGACCGCCTTCACGGTGTGCGAACCCGAGGCCGGGATCTGGTACGAGCAATTGTAGACCGTATACCCAAGCTGCGCCGTGCAGTACGAGACGCCGTCTACGAAGTACTGGAATTTCGAGATCGAGGCGGAGTTGGCGATGGCGGTGAGCGTCACCCACTGGCCGGCCGTGAGCACGGCGCCATCAGCGGGGAACCAGAGACTGACGGTGAAGGCGGGAGCGGTGGGAGCCGGCGTCGGCGTCGGCGCCGGAGCGGGAGTCGGCGCCGGAGCCGTCACGGTGACGGTCGCGGACTTCGTCACGGTGCCGCCGGCGCCCTGGCAGGACATCGTGTACGACTGGGTCGTCTGTAGGTTCGAGAGCGGGACGCTGCCGGCAACGGGCTCGGCGAGCGCCCAGCCGGGGCCGGACGCGGTGCAGGTCGTGGCATTGGCGCTCGACCACGAGAGCGTCGAGCCGCCACCCGTGGTTACCGACGACGGACTAGCCGAGAACGAGAGGGTCGGGGTAACGGCCTTCGAAGCGACCGAGACGGTCGCATTCTGGGTAACGGAACCCGAGCTATTGCTGCAGGTGAGCGTATAGGTGCGGGTCGAAGTGACACGGTAGCCCGCGCTGCCGGAGGTCGGCTTGCTGCCCGACCACGCCCCAGATGCGGTGCAGCTCGTTGCTGCCGGGCTCGACCACGTGAGCGTTGCGGTTCCGCTCGAGGTCAAGGATGACGGGTTCGCAGCGAACGTGAGCGTGGGTCCCGCGCTCGGAGCAGCGATCCCCGTTACGTTAGCGGTGTTCAGAGCGGTGCGGGTTTGCGGACCGATGATGCCGATCGGGTCGATCCCCTCTGCCTGCTGGAAGCTCACCACGGCCGCCTTCGTGACCTGGCCGAAGTAGCCGGTCACTTCTGCGGTGAAGTAGCCGAGCTTCGCCAGTATCTGCTGGGCGAGCGTTACCTGCGGGCCCGAGGAGCCGACGCGCAGGGTGCTCGTAATTTGCGTGGCCGCCGCGACCGAGGCGCCCTTCACCGATCCGGTGGAAAGGGAATGGATGCCGAGGACGCTCTTCGCCTTGAATGCTGTGTAGGCGGCCAGGCTACTCTGCGTCGGGATGTCGAGCGTGCCGGTCACGGAAAGCTGGGCGCGCTGCTGGAACGCCTTGAGCGCGGCCTGGGTAGCCGAGCCGAAGTAGCCGGTCGGCGCATCCGTAAGGTAGCCGAGCGAAACGAGCTCTGCCTGCAGCGTGGAGACCTGGGCACCGCGGGCTCCGTAGGAAACCAGCGGGGCGGAGGTGGCGGCATGGGCGGATAAAACGAACGCCAGGCTGACGCCGAGCGCGAGCATCGAACGGGTGAACCGCGTGCGCATGATAGTGATCAAGCAAGGGATGGGTAAAGATAGGAGTACGGGTCTGACCTTATTTTATCCCTGTCCGGCAATTTGCGGTGCTGTTTTCAACCTCGCAAGTATGAAGGCTTCACGTGGGGGTGGCCGGCAACCCAGAACCGCCAGGGAAGCTCGGTGGCCTGCCGGATGCCGATGCGGGGGCCGGAAGCGATGCGCTCAGGCGGCAGATCGGGCGCGTCCTCGATACGGAACTCGCCGCCCATGGGTCTCCCCTTCTCGAGAAGCGTGATGCCGAAGGCCTGCGTAAGCTTTCCCGGCCCGTTCGCGAGTTTCGCTCGGTCCGTGACACCGCGCCGGCGTTCCATGAGCGCGATTCCTTCGGTCGGTTCCACTGCGCGAATGAGGATGCCGCCGGGACCGGTACCGCAGGTGATGTTCACCGAGTGGTGCATGCCGTAGATGAAATACACGTACCAGTGGCCGTAGGTCTCGTGCATGATGCGGCTCCGGGGCGTGAGCGTGCGCGCGTGCGATGCCGGGTCGCCCATGTACGCCTCGACCTCGATGATGGTGCCTGCGCACGCACCCTTGCGTAGCGTTTTACCAAGAAGCCGCGGCGCGAGCGCCACGGCTTCTTCCTTGAACCAGTTCCGGGGAAGGGAACGTGCCGCTACTTCTTCGTGGGGATCGGCTGGATCTCGATATCGCTCGTACCCGCGTGGATGGGCGTGCTCGTACCGACGACGGACTTGCTGAACTGCGCGAGCAGGTCCGCGAGCTTCTGGAGATCATCGGCGCAGCGGGCCTGGCTCTCCGCATCCTTGGCCGAGCAGTCCTCGCGGATGATGTCCTGCTGAGCGGACAGGTTGCGATTGAGGGGCGACTCGAGTTCGGCGAGTTTCGCGTGCTGGTAAAGGATGACGCCGACCGCGACGACGAAGAGGGTGCCGAAGATCCATCCCGCCAGACGTGCCGTCTTGAGTTTCTTGTCCATAGGCTTCCACTATAGCGGGAGGGAGGCACGGCGCAACCCCGCCGTACGTTAACGGTTTCCTCACTTCTCCTCCCGTACGATTTTCGCGTATCCGTTATAACGGCACATATCTATGGCAACCATTGTTAATACACCGGGCGGAAGCGATTCGGGCGCGAGCGCCGCAGGGTGGGTCGTTGGACTCATCGTGCTTATTCTCGTGATCCTGGCGGCTATCTTCCTGTTGCCTCGGCTCGCGAATCCGACGCCGAACACCGTGCCGGCCGCAGGCTCTGCGACTGGCGGCTCTGGCGGCGCAGGTGGCGTACCTCCGGCCAACAACAGCACCTACAACACGACCATAAACGCGTCCTCAACGACGAATCTCACTCCGTCTACCACAGCAACGACTACGCGGTAACCGTAGAGACCGATAAGGAAAAGCCCGGCCGGTATCGGTCGGGCTTTTCTGCGTTCGCTCTCTTAGAAGCCGAGGTCCTCTTCGACGAAGAGGACGCGCACCTTACGGCCGAGGGCCGGATTCTCCGCATGCATGATGAGGGTCTTCGCCCAGAGCGTGCCGTAGCCGTACACGCCTTTCATCCGTTCGTCCTCGAGCGGGATGACCTGCGTGGCGATGCGCGTAAGCGCGGCCGGAAGATCGTGCACGAGCTTTTTCGTCGAGACGACGAGGATGACGTTCGGCGAGGTGAACGCGAGGTGCGGCAGCTGGCTGCCGGTATTGGAGGCGATGACGAGCTGGCCGTCCTCGGTGACCGCATGCGCGCTCCCGAGGTAGAAGTCGGAGAGGAGACCCGCCTTGCGCAGGTCCGTTTTCTTCTGCACGTCCGTCTCGTCCACGATCGCGGCATGGAGGTTGTTCCAGGGATGCGTCCCCTCCTTGAGGTGGTCGATGAAGCCGATCTGCTCGAGCGTGCGTGAGGCGCCGTTCATGATGCTCGCCCCTGCAGGGATGAGCTCCTTAATGCGCGCGAGCGCTGCCTCCTTCGTCGCGACGGACTCCACGAGGAATCCGTGTGCGGTGAGTGCGGTCTCGGCGCGGGTAAGCGATGATTCAGTGGTAGCGACGGGTGATGCGTGATCCATGGATTGAAAGGTACTTTACAATGTAAAGTATATACTAGTGCATGCCCTTTACTATGTAAAGCTCCCGCTCTCGCACCCGGTGGTGTAGAATGCGCTCATGACCGCCCGCGCCCGCACGAGTGACTGCGAGGCAATCGAGAAGGCCGCCCGGCTCCTCTCGGATACCTGGACGATGCTCGTCATGCACGCGCTCCAGAATGGCCCCAAGCGGTTCTGCGAGCTCGAGCTCGAACTCGACGGCATCTCGACGCGCACGCTCACCAATAAACTCCGGAAACTCGAGAAGGAGCAGATGATCCGCAAGAGGGCGGATGGCGCGTACGCGGCGACCGAGAAAGGGAAGGGCCTGCGCGTCGTGGAAAACGCGATGCGGCGCTACGGCGAGCGCTACCTCTAACGCTATGGGAGCCACGCTCCGCGCCCACCTCCCGCTTCTGCTTGCCGCGCTTCTCCTTGCGGCATCGGCGACGCTCCTCCTGTATCGGCTCGGTAGCGAACCGTTCCACGATTACGACGAAGCGACGTACACGGAAGTAGTCGCCGAGAGCGGTCCGGGATTCCCGGCGGCGCTGTCCTTCCTTAACCAGCCGTTCTTCCGCAAGCCGCCGCTCGAGTTCTGGCTCATGGATGCGGCGCGCCTCGTTCCGGCGAGCATGGAATTCGACCTGCGCCTGCCGAGCGTGCTCGCGGCGCTCATGACGATCGCGCTCGTCATGCTCATCGTGCGGGAAGCAGGTGCCGGCCCCTATACCGCGGTCCTAGGAGGCGCGGTGCTCGCGACGACGAGCGCGTTCATGGAACCGGCGCGGCAGGTGCGCTTCGACATCCTCGTCGCACTCCTCATCGCCGCGACGTTCTACGCGTTCCTGCGCGCCGAACGTACCCGGTGGTGGTATCTCGCCGCAGGCGTCCTCTTCGGGCTCGCCATTCTCGGCAAGAGCGTCATCGCCGTCTTCGCGATCGTTGCGGTGGCAGCGTACGCGCTCGCCGCGCGCCGCTTCTCATGGCTCGCCGATCCGTACTTCTGGGGCGGGGCAGCGCTCGCGCTCCTGGTCGCCGTACCCTGGCACCTCCTCGAGACGCTCCGCTACGGCGCCGCGTTCTGGCAGAGCTACCTCGGCACCGAGGTGGTGGAGCGCGTTCGCACGAACCTGTTTGGCGCGAGGGTCGGTACGACAACCGGGCAGTACCTCGGTTACCTCTACGCGTTCGCGGCACCCTGGGCATTCATTGCGCTGCCAGTCGCCGCAACGTATTTCTACTACCGGCGTGCGACCGCGCCCCGTATGCGCGCCGTTGCCATCGCTTCGTTTGCCGTCATTGGCGCGGTCCTTATCGTCATGCTTGCGTCGCAGACGAAGGCGACGACCTACTTCATTCCGCTCTATCCCTTCCTCGCGATCTTCATCGCGCTTGCGGTCGAGATCCTCGCACCGCAGGGAAGTACCTCTCGTACCCTGGTCATCGCCGGCGCGCTCGCTTGTGTTACGCTCGGCGCCGCGATCACGATCTATAACGTGCTGCATGTGAACCCGTACTTCGCCTTCGAGACCCGCCTCGCGCGCGACGAAGCGGCCATCGGCGGGCTGGTGAAAGAAGCAGGACCTGACGCGACTGTCTATGAGTACGCTGCCGAGGATTTCGGTGCGATCGAGTACTACGGCCGCATCGCGTTTGCGGCGCACCCGTTCGTGTACCTCTTGAGCGATAGCAGCCGCCTTGCGGGCGTTTCGCTCGTCATAACCGAAGGCGATCCTGCGGCAGTCATCGCGCGGTTCCCGCAGCTACGGTTCCGCGTCCTTTACCGCGGCGCGTTCATGTCGCTCCTCTCGGTGGAGTCCTGACGTGCGAGCCGGCGCTCGAACATGAGATTGCGCGCGTAGATCGCGAGCGAAAGCACCTGCGCGGTGATGAAGACGATGTCCTTAATATGGATGGAGTAGGCGAGGATGATGAACGAGCCGGCGATGGAGAGATACCAGAACATGGTCGGGATGACGACACGCGCATGCTTTTCGCTCGCGAGCCACTGCACGATGAAGCGCAGGAAGAAGATGAACTGCCCGAAGAAGCCGATGAGCACCCAGGGATTGAGGAGGGTCGAGAGGAAAGACTCCATGGATTGCCGGTAGGTGGGGGCTAGTATAGCATCAGCGCATGAAGCCCTCGCTCTCGGTCGTGAAGACGCGCGCCAGCGCCCACGATCGCCGCGACGGTGCCGCCCGGCCGGACGCAGCGG
>CAZVJX010000027.1:0-8364 GCA_964627575.1 uncultured Candidatus Saccharibacteria bacterium | reverse complement strand
GTGGCGGCATGGTGCATCCGGATGTGCTCCGCAATGCTGGAGTGGATCCCGAGCGCTACCAAGGCTTTGCGTTCGGAGGCGGTATCGAGCGGCTTGTTATGATCAAGCACGGGATACCGGACGTGCGGCTTTTCCACGGGGGCGATATCCGCTTTGCCGAGGCATTCGCGTAAGTCTATGAAAGTCTCCATTAACTGGCTGAATTCGTTTTTCGAGGCGCCGCTCCCCTCCGCTGAAGCGCTCGACGAGACGCTTACCTTCCATGTCGCAGAAGTGGAGGAGCGCACCGATCGGATGCTCGATGTGAAAGTGCTCCCGGATCGTGCCGCCTACCTTATGAGTCACCGGGGTGTGGCGCTCGAGCTTTCCGCAGAGCTTGGTCTCCCCCTCAAGAAAGATCCGCTGCGCGAGCCAGTCGAGGCATTTCCCGCGACCAATCTCCTTTCTGTATCCATCGAGGAAACCACCAAGTGCGCACGCTACATGGGCGCGCTCGTGAAAGGGGTGAAGGTCGGGCCGTCGCCCGAGTGGCTCTCCGCCGCGCTCGAATCGGTGGGGCAGCGTTCCATCAATAATGTCGTGGACATCACCAACTACGTGATGCTCAACATCGGCCAGCCGATGCATGCGTTCGATGCAGGGTTGCTGCGGAACGAGAACGACAGCTACGCGGTGGGCGTGCGCGAGGCGCGCGCGGACGAGCGGATCACGACGCTTACCGGCGAGGAGTACTCGCTTCCCGAAGGCACGCTTCTCATCGTAGACGCTCATGCCGATGCGCCGATCGGCATCGCCGGGGTGAAGGGCGGTAAGGCGGCGGGCATCACTGGGGCGACGACCGACATCATTCTCGAGTCGGCGAACTTCGACGGCACGAGCATTCGCCGCACGGCCCAGGCGCTCAAGCTCTTCACCGACGCCTCGAGCCGATTCCAGAACCGGCCCGCGCCGGCCCTCGCCGCCTACGCGATGCGCGATGCGCTCGCCCTTATCCTCGCGGTTGCCGGCGGGGAACTCGCCGGCGTCGCCGATGCATTCCCTTCGCCGGTTGCTATTCAACCCGTCACCGTCTCGCTGGCGGCCATCAACGGACGGCTCGGCTCCTCCTTCACGCGCGACGAAGTTCTTGCGGTCTTCGACCGCCTCGGCTTCAGCCACACCGAAGCCGACGGCATCTTCACCGTGCTGCCGCCGTTCGAGCGCCGCGATATTTCCATACCCGAAGACCTCGCGGAGGAGGTGGGTCGCATCCTCGGCTACGACCGCATCCCGAGCGCCGAGCTCCCGGGCATCCCCGTGCCGGCCGAGCAGGCTAAGTATCGCGGCATCGAGCGCGTGCGCGACTTCCTCGTTGAGCGCGGCTTCATCGAGATCAGTACGCAGTCCTTCGATGTGGCAGGCGAGATCGAGCTCGCGAACCCGCTCCAGCAGGACCGGCCCTGGCTGCGCGCGAGCCTTCTCCCGAATATGGTTGACGCGCTTACGCGCGCCGCGTCCTACGCGCCGCGCGTGCTCGGTCCCGTGCCGATGGTGAAGCTCTTCGAGGTCGGCACCGTCTTCACGAAGGAAGGCGAGGCGACTCTGGTCGCGCTCGGCGCCAAAGCCATTGCCGGGAAGGGCGCGGAGGAAGCGCTTAAGGAGAACGTCGCCACGCTCGAGCAGGAGCTGCTCCAGGCTCCCGATAAGGCACGCTTCTCGCTGGACGCACGTACCGCGGAGCTCGTGCTCACCGATGCGGATCTCATCCGTCTCGGAACGGACTACGCACCCGCACGCGTTACGCTTGGCGCCTACCGTCCGTTCTCGCTCTACCCGTTTGCGCTCCGCGATATCGCGGTCTGGACGCCGTCCGGCGCGGCACAAAAGGACGTCGAGGCACTCATCCGGAAGGAAGCAGGCGCGCTCCTCGTCCGGCTCGATAGCTTCGACCGGTTCGAGAAGGACGGTCGCGTCTCCCATGCCTTCCGCCTGGTCTTCGAGTCGCCCGAACGGACGCTCTCGGACGAGGACCTCAATCCGCTCATGGACCGCATCACGGAGGCGCTGAACGCGGCTGCGGGCTACGAGGTCCGCTAGGGCATGGATTACGTCACGATCGAGAACTATCGCGTCCATGCGGTGCATGGCGAGTACGCATATGAACGCGAACAGGCGCAGGAGTTCGAGGTATCACTCAAGGTCGGTGCCGACCTCTCGGCTGCAGGGAAGTCCGATGCGCTTACGGACACCATCGATTTCGACCGCCTGAAGGCGATCGTGGACGAGACCTTTGCGCGCGCGAGTCTCCATCTCGTCGAGGCGCTCGGGGAGCGCATCGCCGCGCGCATCCTCGCGGAGACCTCTGCCACGGAAGCCGAGGTCGCCATTCGGAAGCTGGCCATCTGGGAGAACGGCGTCCCGGGCGTCGTGATCGTCCGGCGCACCTAGGCGAACCGGTCGGGCAGTTCGGCGAGCGGCACGACCGCATCGAAGCCGTCCTCGACGCAGGGTGGATCGGTCGCGAGCTCCGCGTACCGGTCGTCGATCACGCCTGCCGGCACGACGCGGTCGCGGACGGCATTTCGGGCATGCGCATGCTCGCGCGGCACGTCGGCCCAGGCCGCGAGGACCGCGCCCGCGCCCGCGTGGCGCAGGAACTCGATGAACGCGCTGCGCTCGGTCTTGTCGGTGAAGGTCGCATCCACGAACAGCAGGTCCCCGGCCGCGAGCGCCTGGCGGGAACGCTCCCGCGTGAGGTCCCACACCAGCTCCTCCTGCGAACGATCGGTCGGGTCGCCGCCCGAGAGCTCGGCGCGGATGTCGTCGGGGCAGAGGTACGCGGCGCCAAGCCGCGCGGCAAGAGGCTTGAGGACGGTCGTCTTGCCTGCGCCCGGAACGCCGACGCCGAGGATGGCGGTACTCATAGGAGCTATACTACGCCAGGACCGCTGCCTTTGACATGAAGGCCTGGTTTGGTAGCGTGTAGGCGGAAATCGGAAGAGGAGGTCCGCATGATCGATTTCTATTTCACGCGGCATCCTCAGACCGGGGATGAAGTCGACCGCATTTACCGCGGCGAGGCCGCGGAGCTGACCCCGGAAGGGGAAGTGCAGATGGCGAAAGTCATCGAGCGGCTGGTCAACATCCACCCGCACCTTATCGTTACCAGTTCGTACCCACGGGCCATCCGGCTCGGCCAGGCGCTCGCTGCGGCGATGGGCGGCATCGTCCCCATCGTATCCACGCAGCTTCTCGCCGAGGTCCGGAAGCCCAGCGTCACGCTCTCCCGGAATCGGGACACCGATCAGCTGGCTCTCGAAGCGATGGAGCGGGTCCGTAATCCGGACTTCTTCAACCAGTACCGCCGGTTCTCCGATGAGGAGAACCGGAACGACCTGGAGAAGCGGTTCCGGAGCGCGCTCAACTACCTGCTCGCGGCGGCTGCCCAGACGCATGCGACCACGGTTGCCGTGATGACCCATGGGAAGACCCTGCGCGGCCTGAAGCACATCATCGAGCATGAGGGCACACTCCGGGACTTCTACGTGACGGAACGGCACCTGAAGCACGACAACACGGGCATCACCCATTTCCGTCACGGGCATATGTACCGCGGCGGCATCGGGTGGGAACTCGTGACTTGGAACAGTACCGCGCACCTGGATCCGCCGAGCTTCCAGGAGATCCTCAAGCGCGTTGCAACGTCCGAACCCTGAACCCGCCGCCTCTGGCCGGCGGGTTTTCTTTGGCATACGGGCCGGCTCGAATCGTGGTATACTGGAATGAAGGAAATATGGCCAAAAAGGAGGCGGAAATGAAGAAAAAGAGCGCCGCCGCAGGCGGCGATTACGATGCGTCCAGCATCCAGGTACTCGAGGGTCTCGAGCCCGTCCGCAAGCGCCCGGGCATGTACATCGGTACCACCGGGCCGGAGGGTCTCCACCACCTCATCTGGGAGATCTTCGACAACTCGCGCGACGAGGCGATGGGCGGCTTCGCCGACGATATCGAGGTCGCGCTGCTGCCGGATGGCTACGTCCGCGTCGTAGACAACGGTCGCGGTATCCCGGTGGGCATCCATCCGAAGACGAAGGTCTCCGCGCTCGAGACCATCATGACGACGCTCCATGCGGGCGGCAAGTTCGGCGGCGAGGGCTCCGGCTACAAGGTCTCGGGCGGTCTCCATGGCGTCGGCGCCTCCGTAGTGAACGCGCTCTCGGTGCACACGAAGGTGCTCGTCCATAAGGACGGCGGCGTGCACATGCAGGAGTACGAGGTCGGCAAGGCGAAGGCCAAGGTGAAGCCGGTGGGGAAGACCGGCCTCCACGGCTCCATCGTGTTGTTCAAGCCCGACGACACCATCTTCAAGGACGGCATCAGCTGGAACTGGGATAAGACCGTTTCCCACCTGCCCCAGCAGGCCTACCTCGTGAAGGGCACGCGCATCACGATCATCGATGCGCGCGAGGCCGACATTGATGCGGTCATCGATAACGACATCGTCTACCTGCGCAGCGTGGGGCTCGAGGTCCCCTCCATGACCTTCTTCTTCGAGGGCGGCCTGCGCTCCCTCATCGGGTTCTATAACAAGCACCAGACCGTGGTGCACAAGAACGTTTTTTACGTGGACCAGCCGGAAGGCGACGTGGCGGTCGAGATCGCGCTCCAGTACGTGGACGATCTTACGCCGCGCCTGCTTGCGTTCGCTAATAATATCTATAATCCGGAGTACGGCACGCACGTGACCGGCTTCAAGACGGCCCTTACCCGCACGCTGAACGCCTACGGCCGCAGCTCGGGCATCCTCAAGGAGAGCGAGGAGAACTTCACCGGCGACGACGTCCTCGAAGGCATCACCGCCGTGGTTTCCATCAAGATGCCGGAGATCCAGTTCGAGGGCCAGACCAAGGGCAAGCTCGGCTCCGTCGAGGCCCAGGGCGCAACCGCGAAGGTCTTCGGCGATGCGTTTTCGACCTTCCTCGAAGAGAATCCGGATGACGCGCGCGCCATCGTGAACAAGGTGCTCATCGCGCTCAAGGCCCGGAAGGCCGCGAAGGCGGCCAAGGACTCGGTGCTCCGCAAGGGCGCGCTCGAAGGCATGACGCTCCCCGGCAAGCTTGCCGACTGCCAGACCAAGGACGCGAGCGAGAGCGAGCTCTTCATCGTGGAGGGCGATTCGGCAGGCGGCTCGGGAAAGATGGGTCGCGACCGCCGCACGCAGGCCATCTTGCCGCTGCGCGGTAAGATCCTCAACATCGAGCGGGCGCGCCTCGATAAGATGCTCGCCTCCGAGCAGATAAAGAACCTCGTCATCGCGCTCGGCACCGCCATCGGCGACGTCTTCGATCTCAGCAAGCTTCGCTACCACACCATCATCATCGCGACGGATGCCGATGTGGACGGCGCGCACATACGCACGCTCCTCCTTACCCTCTTCTTCCGTCATTTCCGTCCCATCATCGACGGCGGGTATATTTACATCGCCCAGCCGCCTCTGTACAAGATCCAGCGCGGCAAGGAGGTGCATTACGCGTACACGGATGAGGAGAAGTTCCGCATCGTGGGCAAGGAGGAAGCCGTCGAAAGCGAACCGGAGGAGGTATTCGAAGAAGGTGCCGGAGAGGCCGTCGAGGAAGCAGCGGAAGAGACCACGAAGAAAAGCGCCAAGTTCCGCATCCAGCGCTACAAGGGCCTCGGCGAGATGAATCCGTCCGAGCTCTGGGAGACCACGATGGACCCCGCGAAGCGCGTCCTCAAGCGCGTGACGGTGGAGGATGCAGCCGAGGCGGACCGCATCTTCGATGTCCTCATGGGCACGGACGTCGCGAGCCGCAAGTCGTTCATCCAGAGCAACGCAAAGTTGGCTAACCTGGATATTTAACATCTCTGCAAAAGGGAAACGCGCCGAGCGAGAGCTCGGCGCGTTGCGCTACATGAACAGGGCGTAGGCCTTCAGGAGCGTATCGACCTCCGGATAGTAGGATTCTCGATAGAGAATATGCCGGAAGGTCTCCGCTTCTTCCGACGTCAGGCCGGGCGTGGACCGGAGGGCAGCGAACCGCTCTGCGGCGGAGAGCGCATCGCTCGCACCGATACGCTCGTTCTTGGCGGCGAGGAACTCGATGATGAAGCCGATGAGCCGCTCGGGAACGGAATGCGGAAAAAGTTCGGCGATGCCGAGGGCGCGCATGAGCCAATTCGGCTCGCCCGTCTTGCTCCACGAGAGATTCACGAGAAGGCCGCGGACGATGGCGTCCGATGCCCCGTACCGTCGAATGAGGTCTTGCGCGTCAACAAGCTGACGGCGGATGTCCTCTTCCGTATCGTACGATTCTCCCGCATGGGCGAGGAATCGCTGCACCGCCTGACCCCGATCTTCAGGACTCATCAGGGTCGCAATGCGGGTGCGCAGCGACGCCGCACGGCATCCCGCTAGTACCACATGCGCATCCTGAATCTTTTGGACATCCGTACGCCGTTTTCCGAACATGTTCCTGCCCCTCCTCGGGCGTGCATTGGTCTGGCCGCACCATAGAACGAAGAGGAAATGTTGACAAGGAACCATGAGCGCCGCCCCAGAGGGGGCGGCGCTCATGAATCCTTCATACCGCCGCGTATATCACTACGGCAGACAGACGGTTCCTTCTAGTAGCAGTAGGTGCGACCAGTCGAGTTCGAGTAGTAGGAACCGTCCGAGCAATAATTCCCGTTGCTGTCGTAGCTTCCGCCGTTGTTCCCGCTGTTGTTGCCGTACGGGCCCGAGCAGTAGTAACGGTTGTTCTGATGGTAGGTACCGTAGGTGCAGTAGTTCCCATTACTGTCGTAGTAATTGGTGTTGCTGTTGTTATTCGAAGTCTCGCAGTAGTACCGGCTGTTCTGGTAGTAGGTGCCGTACGAGCAGTAGTTGCCATTACTGTCGTACGAACCGCTGTTGTTGCCGTTCGACGATTCGCAGTAGTACCGGCCGCTCTGGTAGTACGTGCCGTACGAGCAGTAGTTCCCATTGCTGTCGTAGCTGCCGCCATTGTTGTACGAGCTGCCGTTGAGACGGATCGTCGCGGAGTCGTCGTTGTTGCCCTCGTTCGTTTCGTTCACGTTATCGTTCGAGTCGGCATCAATGCGGATGGACTCGGTCCCGTGATAGGTGGAATCGAAGCCGAGCGTGTAGACAACGCTGTCGCCCGGATTGAGCGAGCGCTGGTACGCCGAGCGGTAATCGCTCGAGCTGTCGCCGGTGGGGAGGTCGGCGGTGAAGATCCACGGACCAGAGACGTTCGTGCCACGGTTGGCGATCACGAAGCGTACGGCGCCCTGGTAGCCGGACGGGATGCTGTCATCCGCGATGAACGAGCTCGTGTCGCCCGAATTGCGGAGGTACCCCACCGAGGTGATGGCGGTCACGAGGTCCGGCAGACCGTAGTAGTTCTGCGGAACGGTCACGACCTGGTAGGTCGGCTGGGTGTACGTCGGGGTGTAGACCGGTGCGTGAGTCGCCGGCGTCACGGTCGAAGCGGTGGTGGTTGCCGGCGTGCTCGTGGCAGGGGTGAGCGGGATGGAAGTCGGGGCAGTGGAGGTACCGACGACCTGGAGCGTGTTTCCGCCCGAGCCGTTCGGCTGCACGAGCGACGAGAGGTACACGTTCGCGGTCGAGAGCTGCGAAAAGACCTTCGGAAGGAAGGTCGCTGCATAGATCGCGGTCGCGATGCCGATAAGAAGAAGTGCGATGAAACCGACGATAGCAAGGCTGCCGATAGCGGCATTGCGAGACTGGGTTTCTGATGCTCCGTGGTTGGTATCTGCCATATGCCCGTATTACAACATAGGCTACTACTTGTCAAACACTGGTAGTATACGCGCTCGGGAGTGAAGATTGGCGCAAACTTGACATTCTAAAGTTTATCGTGTAGTTATAACCGAGATATGGCAGTCAGCGAGATGCAGAGGAAGCCGCGCGGCATTATGGGCACCTGGACCTTCTGGGTCCTGGCGTTTGCTGTATTCGGCGCGACGGTGCTCGTCCTCTCCGCATACGACCTGCTCCCCGACAGCTCGAAGACCGGCACGACGACACCGGCGCTCACTGACGCGCAGAAGGCCGCGGAAGCGACCGGCGCCACCGTGCTGCCCGAACACATCTCCATTCCGAAGATTAAGCTCGACGCGACGGTCGCGAATCCGACCACCACGGATACGAACGTGCTCGACCAGGATCTCCTGTACGGCGCAGTGCGTTATCCCACCTCGGGCATGCTCGGCGCGAACGGCCAGAACGTCGTCCTGTTCGGGCACTCGAGCTACCTGCCGGTGGTCCATAACCAGGCGTACAAGACCTTCGACGATATCCAGAATCTCGCGCATGGCGACCAGATCCTCGTGACCGGCGCC
>CAZVJX010000026.1:0-8444 GCA_964627575.1 uncultured Candidatus Saccharibacteria bacterium | reverse complement strand
CCTTGAACGAGGGCATCTTCGATCCCGCCTTCAAGACCGGCACCTTCGAGAACGACCAGAAGTTCCTCGAGAACATGATCGTCTTCTCGCTCATCATGGAGGGCATCTTCTTCTACTCCTCCTTCGCGGTGATGTTCGGCTTCCAGCGCCAGAACAAGCTCACGGGTTCCGCCGAGCAGATCCAGTACATCATGCGCGACGAGTCGCAGCACCTCAACTTCGGCGTGAACATGGTGAACGCCATTAAGGAGGAGCAGCCGGAGCTCTGGACCCCGGAGTTCCAGGCGCACATTATCGACCTCGTGAAGCGCGCGGTGGTTCTCGAGTACACCTTCGCCACCGAGGTCTTCCCGAAGGGTATCTTCGGCATGAACGCCGACGGTTTCAAGCAGTACATCGAGCACATCGCCGATCGCCGCTTGGCTTCCATCGGCCTGCCGGCCCAGTACAACGTCGCGAACCCGTTCCCGTGGATGAGCGAGGCCGTGGACCTCAACAAGGAGAAGAACTTCTTCGAGACCCGCGTTACCGAATACAAGACCGGCGGCCAGTTGAGTTGGTAGGCATCCGCGAAAACGAACCGATTGCAGCGTTGCTCGCTGCGGCGCTCCCTCACCGTATAACCCATACGGCTCGGTACGCTCCTCGCTCACGCCTTGCACTCGGCACGTTTTCGCTAGGATGTAGACAGTAGAGAAAGACCGGCTTCCGCCGGTCTTTTACGTGCTATCGTTTACCCATACATCCATGGCGAATAGCGCGCTCGTCGCCCATATAGTGAAAGCTCGTCAGGCGGGGGAGTCCGACGACGTGATACGCACGCGCCTTGCGAAAGTCGGCCATTCCGCGGAGGACCTCAATAGCGCCTTCGCGGTAGCGACGCTTCAGGGAAAAGGAGTGGTGGTGGACGACGTACCGGTGCTCGCCGAGCGACCGGCGGTATCCATGAACCTCATCCTTGCCACGGGCGGAGCAGTCGTACTCGGCGTCGTGCTGGCATTCCTGTACGTGAATCCCCTGGGGGTGCGCCTCGATACGGTGGGGAGCATCGTTGCGCACTCCCTGCCCGGTCTCGCCGAAGTTGCTCCGGCTCCGGCTCCTGTACCGTCGTCGAGTACGCCGCTTGAGGCGCCGCGCGTCTATACGCCGCTCTACTCCGCGCATTCGTCAGTAACAAAATCTGCGGGTGCTTCGGCACCGTCCACTTCCCATGCGACAGTAGCACCGCCGTCTCCGGCACCTACGCCGCATCCGTCCACGGGTGTCTCCGTCCCCGTTGCGACGGCGCCGAATGCTTCCGCTCCGACCGCGCATCTCACGGTGAACGCGACCCAGATTACGCAGGGGGATTCAGTGACGCTCTCCTGGACGTCGGAGAACGCGACGTCATGTCTATCCAATGGAGGGTTCTCGACCGGCGGCGCCCCGACCGGCACCGCAAACGTAAGTCCTGTCCTCACCACTTCGTTCGCCGTGACCTGCAAAGGGGCGGGAGGGACCGCGAAGTCCACGGTCGAGGTCACGGTTGCGGTCGGCGGGAGCGCCGCCGATACGATTGCGCTGGAATCCTCGGATACCGAGGATACGAACCCGCTGCCCGCAGACAGTTCTTCGCAGACTTCTTCGACCGGGAGTACCGATACTACGGCCGGCAGCGACTCCGGAACTGCCGCCGCAAGCGGTTCCGGGAACACGGCGTCGCAGACGGGAACTGCTACGGGAAGCACCGGGCCGGTCGCGACCGCCGGCGGCACGCTCGTGCACAATCCCACGGAGCTCACGGCTGCGCTCAAGGCGTTGAACGGCAAGAGCGGCGGGACCATCCTGCTCGCTCCCGGCAATTACGGCACCTATTCCCTGGGCATCCAGTACAACCTCGGATACAGCTTCCCGTCCATGGTGACCGTCACGTCGCAGGACCTGAACAACCGCGCCACCTTCGACAGCTTGACCATCAACCTCGACACCAATCTCACCGTTACGAACGTGGATCTGCCGAATGTTCCTTCGGGAGCGAAGGCCGTCACGGTGAACGGTTCACACAACGTCCTGGTCGCCGGCATCTACGCCCATAGCGTGGACGGCACGGGCGGCGGCTTCTGGTCGCGCAACAACTCGAACGTAACCGCGCGCAATAGCGAATGGGCGAATTTCGGCGTCGCGATGGCCTCCTACCAGGATGTGGGAGACATTTCTTTCCTCTACAACTACGCGCATAACGTTGCCTCGGATGCCATCGACGCGTACCAGGACCCGGGCACCATCACCATCCGCGGCAATTACGTCATTGGGTTCGATCCCCCGAGCGGCGCGCATCCGGACTGCATCCAGACATCGGGCGGCAACGCCCAGACGTCGCGCGTTATCCTCGACGAGAACCTCTGCGTGCGCGGCCCTGATCCGGGCGCGCTCCCGCCGCAGGGCGTCTTCGCGGGCGACGGCCCCTACGCCTACGTCGAGGAGGACGATGACCTGACCGTCTGCACCCTCTACAACGCCTTCGCCATTTCGGCCGCCGGAAGCGGCGAGATCAAGCGGAGCCAGACCATCTCCTGCCCGGATTACGGCACCTGGATCCGCGTGCAGGGGAGCAATGGCGTGACGGTGAGCGACAATATCGCCCCGGCGTACATCCAGCCCTCCCCGAATACGAACACGGTATTCATCAACAACGCGACGACGGGACCTGAAGCGGTGGTCAAGACGTACCTGGATGCAGCGCCGCAGATAAGCGCTTGGCGCGCCAAGCATCCGCTCGTCCCGACAGGCTCGGGCCATCCGTCATACGTGGCGCTCGCGGAGCCGCGCAAGAATATCGTGCAAAAATGGGTGCTCGCCCTTGCGCCCCTCATCGCTTCGCTCGGGTCCTCCATGGCCGCCGTGCTCGAGGCCGTTCCGGGGCTCCATCCGTAGGGAAAGGAAAAGCCGCCGTCCGGGAGGACGGCGGCCGCGGCTTCTACAGCCAAGGTTCAAGCAGGACGAGGCACCACTCGTACATCTCGCGGATCTTATCCGTATAGAGAGCAGGGCAGCCGAGTACTTTCCGGGCAGCCTGGCCGCGGCGCGCTTGGCGCGCCGCGGCTTTCTCGAACGAGTGCCTTACCGGGTGACCGAGATCGCCTGGCTCAGCTCCGCGCTCGGAGCGGATACCGTGATGCGGCCCGTGATCGAATCCTTCGAGACGTAGTAGTCGGTATTGTACGACTTCCAGAATCGTTACTACTCGTAGTGGTACAAGTGTGCTGCCTACCGTCTTTCCCCCCGGGATGTCTACGGGTTCATGTGCACTCCACGCCGGGCCCGTTACCATGGCCCTCTATGGATGAATACATGCTCGAACCGCACGTGCGGGATGATAAGCGACAGCAGAAGAAGCGAACGGGGAAGGACGGGAAGCCAGGGAAGGCCGGGCGCATCGCCCACAAAGGTGGCGCCGGCACGTCCAATAAAGCGACGGGCGGCAAGGGAGCTAAGTGACCGGGCTAAGGAAAACGCTTCGAAAAGCGCTCAAATAAAGGCCGGTTCCTTCCTTCATGAATTATTCACCCGATGTATTTGACACGCTTGGTCAGGGGAGTAAGGTTGAAAGGTGCTGGAGCTGTTCTAGCATTTGAACCTTTGCTAATCGGGGGAACTACCATGCGTGCTGAATCCGCTGCGCACCTTTCCGGCAGCCCGTCCGTCTTCAACACCGTTCCGGCCAAGAAGGCGCCGGCCGCCGAGCCGCTTCCGGGAGAGTACCGGAACGAGAACGGCGCGCGCGTCATGTCCATGAGGGGGCCGATCCGTTCGACCTCGCTCGGTATCCTGAACGACTTCTACGACTGACACCAACCGAGCGCGTCACAGAAAGTGGCGCGCTTTTCCTTTTGTTGATTCCGCGGCGCCCGCACGGTGCCGCGTGCTATTTTTAATGCATGCAGTGGGGATTGCATTTCGCCGACCCGACGAGGAGCGTGCTCCAGATGGGTCTAAAGGATGGCATGAAAGTCGGCGACCTGGGTGCCGGCAGCGGGCACTATGCGCTCGCGGCGAGCGGCGTTGTCGGTCCTGCGGGTCAGGTCTACGCGGTAGATATCCAGGAAGAGGTGCTGCGGCGCGTCACGGACGCAGCGAAGGAGCGCGGATTCAAGAATATCGAGACCATCTGGGGCGATATCGAGCGGCCGGGCGGCACCAAGCTGCGCGATCACGTGCTCGATGCCGCCATTCTCTCAAACGTCCTCTTTCAGCTCGAAATGGCGCCGGCTGCCATCGCGGAGATCCGGCGCGTGCTGAAGCCCCAGGGCATGCTCCTGGTGGCTGATTGGGCCGGTTCATTCGGCGGTATCGGTCCTGACGAGGAACGCGTCGTCCCCGAGCGCGATGCAGAGACGCTCTTCATTACCAGCGGTTTCCATAAGGTGAAGGCCTTCCGGGGCGGTCCGCATCACTACGCTATTCTTTTCGTATCACCATGAATACCATGCGCCCCTTCCAGATCATCCTGATTTCCGCGTTCGCGGTGCTCGCGCTCGTGGGACTTCTCCTCTTCGCCACCTACAAGGGAGGGTTCGGCGGCAAGCCGCAGGCAGGCCCGGTCACCATCTGGGGAACCCTCCCGGCGACGGCGATGACGAGCGTCCTCGATGATTTCAAGCGTACCCGCACCGAGTTCTCGAAAGTAAGCTATGTCGAGCGGCCCGCTGCCACCTTCGATACGGATCTCGCTGACGCGCTCGCTTCCGGTACCGGCCCCGACATGGTCATCATTACGCAGGAGCAGCTCCTTGCCGAGGAAGGGAAGCTCGCGGTCATCCCGTATGCGGTCCTTCCGGAACGCACCTACCGCGACACGTTCCTGCCCATTAACGAGCTTTTCCTTACCAGCATCGGTAGCTACGGGGTGCCGTTCGTGGTGGATCCGCTCGTGCTCTACTACAACCGCGCGAGCCTCACGAGCGCGGGCGCTGCGCAGCCGCCGTCCACCTGGGAGGCGGTCGTGGGTCTCGCTCCCTCGCTCATCAAGAAATCCGATGCGAACGTGATCGCGAGGTCCGCCATCGCGCTCGGCACCTATGGGAACATTCCGGACGCGCGCGCCGTCGTCTCGCTCCTTCTCCTCCAGTCCGGCACGCCCATCTCCTCCAACTCCGCGCAGGGACTACGCTCCACCCTCCTCTCGGGCGGAAGCGATGCGGACTCGACGCTGCCGTCCGTCTCCGCGATGACGTTCTATACGCAGTTCGCCGATCCCGCGAAGATCGTATATTCCTGGAATCGCTCCATCCCGGACGCGCGGAGCGCCTTCATCTCGGGCGATACGGCCCTCTATGTGGGCTTCGCCTCCGAGCAGCCGCTCCTTGCCGAATCGAATCCGAACCTCGATTTCGATCTCGCCGCCATTCCCCAGCCGCAGACGAGTACCACGCACGTAGACTATGCGCGGGCGTACGCCTTCGCGATCCCGAAGGCCTCGAAAAACGCCGCCGGCGCGCGCCAGGTGGCGCTCGCGCTGTCGGCGAAGGATGAATCCTTCGCCGCAGCGCATGCGCTCTCGATGGCACCGGCAGTGCGCGCCGCGCTCGTGCCGGCCGGAAACGATCTCTTCGCGCCGGTGGTGTATCCGCTCGCGCTCGTCGCGGAAGGGTGGCTGTCCCCAGCGCCTGCGGTAACCGACTCCGTCTTCGCTGCTATGATTGACAGCATCGTCAGCGGCCGCCAGAACGTCCACGACGCGCTCGCGTCCGCCGATCAGGCTCTGAACGCCGCCCTCAATCCATGAGATTCTCCCGTTTCCTCCTTCTCCTCCCGCTCCTGGCGCTCTTTATTTCGGGAGCGTCCTTTGGCGTTGCAGAGGCGCAGGGAACGAATCCGGGCACGGTCCCTGGCGGGACCAACACGGGAACGGTCCCGGGCGGCACGAATCCCGGAACCATTCCGGGCGGAACCAATCAATCGGGGATGCTCCAGAACCCGCTCAATAACATCAACTCGCTCCCGGCGCTCCTGCATGCACTCCTCCAGGCCGTCGTCGAGCTCGGGTCCATCATCCTCGTGCTGATGCTCGTATGGGTCGGCTTCCTCTTCGTGACCGCGCAGGGGAATCCGGAGGAGATCTCGAAGGCGCGCAGCGCTCTCGTCTGGACCCTTATCGGCGGCATGATCCTCCTCGGCGCGGAAGCGATCAGTCAGGTCGTGCAGTCTACCGTGCAGGCCCTATGATGCGCCGGATCGTTCCGTTCCTGGCGGTCGTCGCGGCACCCGTCTTCGCGTTCGCGCAGGCTACTTCGTCCGGTCCCACGTTCGCGCAGCTGGTGGATCGGATCGTCTCGTTCGTGGATACCGCCGTCATTCCGCTCCTGTATGCGCTCGCGTTCCTCCTCTTCCTGTTCGGCATCTTCCGCTACTTCTTCACCGGCGGGGAAGAGAGCCGCGAAAAAGCCCGCCCATTCGTCATGTGGGGCCTCATCGGCTTCGTCATCATCTTTGCGGTGTGGGGCATCGTGAATCTCCTCGTCTCCGCTATACCCACCGCCTAGGCCAGCTCTTGTTTCCCTCTGCTAGGCTGTACAGCATGAAGAAGCACCGCATCCTCCCGTTCCTCCTGTCCGCTCCGCTCTCCCTGGCGTTCGTTTCCATTGCCCATGCGGCCGGCACGCTTCCCGCGGACGGCATCGGCAGTTATCTTCTCCAGATCATCTACTTCATTGATCGGTACCTGGTGCCGCTCATTTTTGCGCTTGCCTTCATCGTCTTCCTGTGGGGCGTGTACAGCACCTTCATCGCCGGCGGCGCCAACGAGGAGAAACGCGCGGAAGGGCAGAAGCTCGTCGCCTACGGCATCATCGGCTTCTTCCTCATGGTCTCGGTGTGGGGCATCGTGAACGTGCTTCTCAACTCGACCGGCTTCAATGCGAGCAGCCGCCCGACGCTACCGACCTTCGGCGCACCCGCAAGCGGTGCAGGGACAAGCGCCACGGCGCAGTCCTGCAAGGATGCGCTCGACTGCAACGGCGCAGCCTGCATCAACGGCACCTGCGATTACACTGGTACCGCGACGCTCAATAGCAATACGAGCCAGTCGCCCTTGGATCAAGTGAACGGCTTGTATTAACGGTTGTCCCCAGCAGCGCTGCCGCTCTATTGACCCTGCAAGGTTCCGGTTTATCTTTAAAACTGTACCTACTACTTAAGAACCCTATGAAGAAACTCAGCCTTATCGGTGCCGCGCTCCTCACGCCGTTCCTCGCCTTCGCGCAGGTGAACAGCATCAACGACGCCGGTCGCCTCGTCATCGACCTTATCAACAATGTCGCGGTGCCCATCGTCTTCGCGCTCGCGTTCATCATCTTCATCTGGGGTATCTTCCAGTACTTCATCCAGGGCGGCCACGACGAGGAGAAGCGCGAGGCAGGCAAGTCCCTCATGCTCTGGGGTCTCATCGGGTTCTTCATCATGGTCTCGGTCTGGGGCCTCGTGCACATCCTCATCGGCACCTTCAATCTCAATCCGTCGGTCCCGACGTATCCGACCGCGCCGTACACCACGCAGGGCCACTAACGGCACCTCTTTCTCCACCCCAGAACGCCGCGCTCCCGCGCGGCGTTCTGCTATCATGGGGATATGAACGATCAGGCGCTCGCGCCCTTCCATCAGTTCCTCGGCAAGCTGGAGACCGCTATCCTGAACCCCGTCATTACGCTCCTCGGTCTCATCGCTTTCGTACTATTCATTTGGGGTGTCGTTGAATTCATCGGCGGCGCCGCGAACGAAGAGGCGCGCCAGAAAGGGCAGCGCCATATCGTGTGGGGCATCGTCGGCCTCGTCATCATGTTCGCCGCGCGCGCAATCATCGCCATCGCCGCGCATACGTTCGGCCTCTCCGTCCCCTCGGTATAAGAAAAGCCCCGCGACGAGTCGCGGGGCCTAAGAAGGTTCAGGTGCGAACGCGCGGGCAGGCGGACGGACAGTGGTCCTTCGGCCGCACGAAGCACACCATGATATCGAACTCCTCTCCATCCGAGCTGGCGAACCGCTCGGCATTCGGGAACGGGTCGCCGTTCTCCGTGTACGGGTACCAGTGGTCGGTCTCGGAAATGTCCGAGAACCGGTTGTCGTGGTACTCCGTGTCGTAGCTGAGCGCCTGCGGATTCGGTCGGCAGATAGTGGCATTCTCGGGAATGGCCACCGGTTCCGAATACACCGGTTCTCCGCTGTAGCCCGGGATGTGCACCTTCGCGGAGACGGGAAGCGGCGCTTCCACGTAGCCGTTCGGGTGCTCCATCACGATCTGCGTAGGCGCCGGCGCGATGGGCACCGTTCTGACCCCCGTATAGAGCCCGAGAACGGGCCCGAAGAAGGGGTACAGAAGGTAGAGTCCGCCGACGACGATGATGAGCGCCACGAGGACGCCCAAGCCCCGCATCACGTAGGCGCCGAACCCCGGACCGGAGGCATGATGC
>CAZVJX010000025.1:0-8664 GCA_964627575.1 uncultured Candidatus Saccharibacteria bacterium | reverse complement strand
GGACCGTGAACCGCTCGACCTTCGTCCACAAGGACGCACGCGAGCAGTTCGAAATGCGCATCCACAAGCGCCTCATCGACATCCTCTCCCCGAACCCGAAGGTGATCGAGGCTCTCACGAACCTCACCCTTCCGTCCGGCGTGACGATCGATGTGAAGATGGTCTAACCGACCGCTTCTAAGCAAAAAGCCCCGCGCACGCGGGGCTTTTTGCTTTACTCCCTGTGTGCGATAGTGCCGACAGAAGGAGGTGCGCCATGACGCTCATGAATGGCAGGGAATTCCGTGCGAAAGAATCGGAACTGCGACCCTGCGACTGCGGTCGCGACTGCGGGAAATACCTCGAACCGCGGGTGGACGGCGAACGCCCGACCATCGCCGGCCGGGAGGTGAATCCCGACTGCTATGCCGATCTCATCAGCGAGGGGATCGACGGATGTCCTATCGTGGCGCCGCGTTCGCGCTGGCAGGGCACCGAAGCGCTGGATTGAGTGTACAAACGCCCCGAGCGAGCTCGGGGCGTTTTGCTTTTATAGGGACAGGCTGGTAGGTTTCGCTTCAGGAGGACACGCACATGCAGTCAATGATCATATTCTTTCGGAATGAGTGGCGGCGCTTTCAGTGGGATAGCCTCTGCTTCTGCCATGAACGATATGAAGCCGCCAGAGCACGATGGCTGAAGCACCGGTTCAATTCACCGGAAGCGCAACGGGTCTATGAGACTGAGCTGCTTCCGGTACGTCGGCGCCTGCATGCCCTCGCACGTTCACTCGGCATGAGCGAAGCGGTGGCCGACCTACCGATGCCGCCCAACTACGGACGTTATCCGTCCATTCCGCGGTGGCTGCTCGTCCATTAGGTGGACGGGGAAACGCCACAAACGCCCCGAGTGATCGGGGCGTTTTTCGTATTCTTCATGAGCAGGGGATTATGCTGGTGACGCTGCTCTTTGGAGGAGGGCGCTATGTTGCTGTTCATATACTCGTTCATATACTTGAAGGAGTTGCGCTGGGAGCGTCTGTACGAGTGCAAGCGGAAGTGCGAATGGGCCCGCGCGCAGCTGCGCTCGGCGCTTCCCGGCTCCTTCGAGGAACACCGCGCGGCTCGGTCCTTGTCTCAAATGAAGGAAAAACTGCTTCAGTACGGTAAGTCGCTTGGAATCTCGGAGGCGGCCATCGAAGCGCCGCTCCCTCCTGAATACCAGCGAGCAGGTACGCCCCCATTCCCCAAATGGCGTTAGTGAGTAGCTGGCCTCGGCATGTCTGTGCTGGGGCTACTTGTTGTTTCGAGCGAGGTGCGGTATGCTCTCGACCGGTCCAGCACAAGGAGAAAAAGATGGTGGAAGTGCCTCGTCCGCCGCCCACACCTGAACGTCAGAAAGAGCACGACCGCGCCCATGCCGTCGGCATGATGCTCGGGAGCATGGAGGCGGCTGACAAGCCCAAACGAGAGCGTCGAGCGAAGCGTTCGATGCAGCATCTCGGGCCGTTTCGGGACGGGCACAAGGTCCTGCGCGAACCGAACGGTCGTTTCGCGAAGGAGACCGCTCCGCTCCATAAGCGGCCCCAGCGCATCCCACGGAAAAAGAAGCCGAAATGAAAAAAAGCCCCCGCATGAGCGGGGGCTTCGCAGTTCAGGCCGGAGTTAGAAGGTGTCGAGCGCCGGGTCCTTGGTGTCCCAGGCGCCGATGTAGACGCGCTCGCGGCCCCGGATGGCGACCAGGAACGGATCGTTCCGGGCGAACTCGATGCGCACCGTGGCGCCCAGTTCCTGCGCCCGCAGCACGCGCGACCAGAGCCGTTCGACGGTGTTGTCCGGCGTCGCCGGCTTCTGCCGCCACATGAGATAGCGCGTCCAGGTATTGAAGACGTAGCGAAGCCAGACGGTCGCGAAGAGCAGGTCGCCGGCGACGGGCGCGAGGAATAGGAAGTACGCCGGATTGTCCGTATAGCCGAGCTTGTTGAGGCCGATGCCCGCGAGCGCGATCCGGAACGCGAAGAGCAGGTAATAGCCCGCTTCGGTGCCGGTCTGGCGCTCGAGCCATGACGCCGGATAGTCGAACCGCAGCAGGCGCGAAAGCTGGTTCAGCATCCGGGCCTGCAGGCAGAGCGCGGTGCGCCGCTTGTGGGCGGTGACGAGCGCGGTCGGGATCACCGGGATGCGCCTCATGAACAGCCGGTAAGCGAGCGAATTCATGTCGGCCGGGATGACTCGCTCGAAGTTGTGTATGGATGCGGTCTTCATCGAGAGTCCCTTCTTTCATACGAGCGCGGAATGCGCCGTTTCAACAGTCTGTCGTTAGTTCTAGCGGAAAAAACTCGGAAGAGCAATAAGAAGAACCGCACATTTGCCTTTCAGGGCGGGGACGTGTAGAGTGCCCCTATCGCTACGTACGAGGATTCGCCTCGGACCAATGGCCGGGAGAGCTCCGAAGGGAGCCCTAACGCGCTGTTGAAGCGCGATTTCTTTTATCTTATTTATGAAATTCATACTCGCCCGAAAAGGCCGGATGACCCAAGTCTTCGAGGAAGACGGGCGCGTGTTCGCCGGTACGGTCCTTAAGGCCGGTCCGGTGGTGGTTACCCAGGTGAAGACCCCGGAGACGGACGGCTATGCCGCTGTCCAGGTTGGGTTCGACACCCAGAAGATTGAGCGCCTCGCCAAGCCCCAGCAGGGCAAGGCGTTCAAAGTCCTTCGGGAGTTCCGCATCGAGAATGCCGATAACCTCGGAGATTTCACGGTCGGAAGCTCGATTGACGCCGATACCTTCGCCGCAGGCGACTCGATCGAGGTCGCCGGCACCTCGAAGGGCCGCGGCTTCGCAGGCGTCGTGAAGCGCCATGGCTTCCATGGCGGTCGCCGCACCCACGGCCAGAAGCACTCCGAGCGCGAAGCCGGTTCTATCGGCGGCGGTCCGGGCCGCGCTGGCGGCAAGGTCGCCAAGGGCATCCGCATGGCCGGCCGCATGGGCTCCGATCGCGTCACCGTGAAGAATCTCAAGGTCCTTCGCGTCCTCCCTGAGTCCGGCGAGATTATCGTCTCGGGCGCTGTTCCCGGCGCTCCGGGCTCCCTGGTCGAGATAGTCGCCAAGTAATTACTACGCATATGGCAACCGAAACTACGAAAAAGGCAGCAGCAAAGAAGACGGTCACGAAGACCGCGACTCGCGCTGCAAAGCCCGCAGCAGAGAAGACCATGAGCGCTACCGAGGCGACGATCTTCGACATGAAGGGCGGTAAGAGCGGCACCGTCGCCCTCCCGGCCGAGCTCTTCGGCGCGTCCTGGAATGCCGACCTCGTCCATCAGGTCGTCACCGGCATGCAGGCCAACGCTCGCACGACGGTCGCGCATACCAAGTTCCGCGGCGAAGTGTCCGGCGGCGGCAAGAAGCCCTGGAAGCAGAAAGGTACCGGCCGCGCACGTCATGGTTCGACCCGCTCCCCGATTTGGGTGGGCGGCGGTACGACCCACGGCCCGCGCGCCGAGAAGTCCTTCGCAGTGAAGATCAACCGCAAGATGCGCGCCGCTGCGCTCGCATCCGTGCTCTCGAAGAAGTTCAAGGATGGCGAGGTCATCTTCGTTGACTCGCTCTCCTTCACCAAGCCTGCGACCAAGGATGCGATGCAAGCGCTCTCCGCGCTCGCGAAGGCCGCCGGCCAGGAGAGCCTGGTGACCAAGCGCAAGAACGCCGCCGTTATCGCCTTCGCCGGTTCCGACGTGAATGCGAAGAAGTCCTTCCGCAACATCGAGAGCCTCCTCACCGAGGAAGTCCGCAACCTGAATCCGGTGGACCTCATGACGAAGAAGTACCTCGTCATCGAGAAGCCGACCGAATCGCTTGCGATCCTCGCGTCCCGCATCAGCGGCAAGAGCGCATAACCCACACGCATATGGCACTCTTTTCCAGCAACAAGAAAACATCCGCCAAGGCCGTAAAGCCTGTCGCGAAGAAGACTCCGGAGGACGGACGCCTCGAGAACGTGCTCGTCGCGCCCTGGCTCTCCGAGAAGGCGCTCATCGGCACCGAGCGCGGCGTGTACGTGTTCGAGGTCCCGCCGCGCGCCACCAAGCACGAGGTCGCGGAGGCCGTCGAGCTCGTCTACAAGGTCACCCCGAAGAAGGTCACCATGGTGAACCTTCCCGCGAAGAAGGTGTCCCTGCGCACTCGCCGTGGCGAGGGCTCCCGCGCACGCCGCCACAAGGCGTACGTCCATCTCAAGGCGGGCGATTCCATCCAGTTCTAAGCGCGCCTAACCATTAGCTTATGAAATCCTACAAGCCCACCAGCAAGTCCCGCCGCCAGATGACCACGGTCACGTACCGCGGCGTGCTTTCCGGCGACAAGCCGATGAAGAGCCTGCTCTCGAGCAAGTCCAACCGCGCGGGACGTAACAATGCCGGCCGCATCACGACCCGCCACCAGGGCGGGGGCCACAAGCGCCGCATGCGTGATGTCGACTTCGCGTACGACAAGAAGAACATCCCGGCGAAGGTCGAGACCATCGAGTACGACCCGTACCGCACCGGCTTCATCGCCCGCGTCGTGTTCGCCGACGGCGAGCGTCGCTACGTGCTCGCGCCGAAGGACCTCAAGGTCGGCGACACCTTCCAGGTGTCCGAGACCGCGCCGCTCAAGGCCGGTAATCGCCTCCCGCTCGGCAAGATCCCGTCCGGCACGTTCATCTACAACATCGAGATCCAGCCGGGCGCAGGCGCACGCCTCGCGCGCTCCGCAGGCAACTACGCGGAAGTCGTGGCGCATGACGCCGGCTACGCGCAGGTAAAGATGCCGTCTACGGAGATCCGCAAGCTCAGCGAGCTCGCGTGGGCCTCGGTCGGCAGCGTCTCCAACGAGGAGCAGCGCCTCCAGAACTACGGCAAGGCCGGTAAGTCCCGCTGGAAGGGTATTCGCCCGACGGTGCGCGGTACTGCCATGAACCCGGTTGATCACCCGCACGGCGGCGGTGAAGGAAAGCAGGGTCGCGGTCTGCGTCGCGCCAAGTCCATGTGGGGTCGTCCCACCGGCAAGGGCCAAAAGACCCGCACGCCGAAGAAGTACTCCAACAAGTTCATCGTGTCGCGCCGCAAGGTCGGCAAGAAGGGCTAGGAAGCTTCCTCAAACGAAACGCAAAAGTCCCCACCGGGGACTTTTGCGTTTTCCGCCCACGGTCGCGATACTGGAAGCAGGTCTGGCCTTTGAAAGGAACCGTCATGGACACGGCCCTGCTTGATGTTCGGGGCCTTGCGGCCCACGATTTCGTTCGCGTCCCGTATCCCTCCGCGCTCGCGGCCTGCGTGAAGCGGGCGCAGGGAGCCTGGGAAGCCTTCTGCGGGCTTCCCGATGAGGAGAAACGCCGGTTCGGCTATCAGCCGGACACGCTTCTTTCCGGCGTCGGCTACCAGCCGCCTGAAAGCGGTTGCGATCCGAAAGAGCATTTCCATGTGCGCCTCTCGGAACGCCAGTGGCTCCTCATCGAGTGCCTGCGCGTGAATCTTCCGGAAGCCACGGCGTTCGTTGAAGCGGCGCTCACGCTCTGCGAGGAAGCAAAGCCGTTCGCGCGGGAGTTTGTCGAGACGGCAGAGGAAGAGTTCTCTATCCCGCACCTGCTCGACGACACCTGGAAGCTCCGGGACCAGTGGACGCTCCGTTTCCTGCACTACATGGGCGGCTGCGAGCCGGGACAGGCGATCGCGGCCCAGCATCTCGACAAGGGCGCCTTTACGGCGCACCTCTACGAGAGCGATGAAGGCTTCGAGCGCTTCACGCGCGATGAGCGGTGGGAGCCGGTTCCGTTCGGCGACGGCCACACGGCGATCATCGCGGGTTTCCGGCTCCAGTACCGCAGTCGGTGCAAGCTGACGGCGGTTTGCCACCGGGTGGTCGCAACCGAGCGCACCGCCCGGCACGGCAGGTATTCGATCGTGCTGTTCTTCGACTGCGTGAATACGCCCTACTACAACAAGCAGAAACTCGGGCCCATGCAGCAGTATCCTGCCGGCTTCAACTACGGCATACCGTTCCCGGCGCTCGCGACATATTTCACCGAGCAGACGTGAACGATAATGGCCCGGACCTTACAGGTCCGGGCCATTTCCTTTGGATTTAGTACAGCGTGCCCCAGTCGCTGACGTGCGTATAGGTGGCCGGCGCTGCCGGGAGCTGCACGGTCGGGATACGGAGCGTCTGGGGGCCGGCTGCGTACGGAGCGACCTGGTACGGCGGAAAGACGATGACGAGGTCCGGCCCGTCGAGGTACCAGTCGGCGAAATTATCCGCGCTGGGGGTCGTGCCGTCGGCGAGCATGCTCTGATCCACATCGCCCTGGGCGACGCCCTCGTTCCGTGCGATGACGGGCGGCAGAAGCGTACGGGCTTTCTGCGAGAGGAAACCGAGGTAGTCGCTCTTGGCCGGGAATAGATCGGCGAGGCTCGTCACCGCGCCCGTCTTCGCGTTCCAAGTGAAGGTTCGGTATACGGTGTTCGGATGCGCGCCGAGCGTGTCCTCGACGATGGTGAAGAGATACGATGCGGAGGTCGGCGATGCGGCGGCTTTGTAGGAAATATCGAGCGATTCCTTGCGCTGATCGAGGCCCAGCATCTGGACGTCGTCATGGGTCAGGTGGGCGAAGTTCCCGTCCTTCTTGAACTGGGCGATCGCATTCTGCTCGAATCGTTTCATGGCAGCGATCGCTGCGAGGTTCTGGGCGGAGCCCGCCGTCGCCGCAAGCGGCGTCGAAGTAGGGTAGAGGGCCGTTATTTCGTAGTAGGTCGAGGTTTCGTTCAGGTTCCCCGATTCCGTGGCGGTGAGCGCCGTCGTGCTCGCCGTTCCACCGGTAGGGGAGCTTCCGACGGGTCCGTGCGAACGCAGGAGCAGGTAGCCGATGACGCCAAGGAGCACGAGGATGACGAGGGCCATGGCGCCCATGGCGATCTCACGGCCGGCGATACGGTCGGGTGCCGTTTCGGCGGCGAGTTCGGTTTCGGGCTGGTCGGTGGTGTTCATGAAGAGAAGTATAGCGTTTACTGGCACATGAAGACGTGAAAAGGCCCCGCGTTCTTACGCGGGGCCTTGCTGTTACTGCATAGGAAACGGACAGGCGAATGCGAACAGCGCCAGGAACCGCTGCCACGGCGGAACCCGACGCTCCCAGGAGCGCTGCCAGTCCCGAGCGATGACGCCCGTGCGGATGAGCCAATGCTCGACGGCGTCGGGTTGGCGGTAGTTGATGCGCCATTCGCCCGGCGGATCGGCGAGGAACGCGGCCCACGCGGCATCGAGCACCGCGCTGGTAAAAACAAGCCCCGGGTAGCGCTTCTCGAAGGGGCGGTGCGTGCCGAAGATGCCGCTGGTGAAGCCGAGGCGGAAGGTCATCCGCTCGGGGCGCCATTTCCCGAAGAAGTGATTCAGGACCTTGAAGTCCTGGACGTACCCGAATTCGTCCGCAAACCGCGCCTCGTACTCGAAGGCGAGCGAGAGCGGGCCTTCGTTGCCGGAGCCCAGATGGATACGGGAACGGCCGCCGTTGATGCAGTTGCGCCACCAACCGGGGTTCGGCGCGTTCCGCCGCAGCCACCAGGCACCCCGCCGGACGTACCTGGCGGCCAGGTGGCCGACCAGCGTTTCCCGGCCTTCCGGAGTGTGGCGCAGGGCGAGCAGGGAACGCAGTCGGTCGGCGATCTCAGCTGTCGTGTGGGGCATGGAAGCCTCCTCTGAAGGGTCAAGTCCTGCCGGAACCCTAGCATAGAGGCCTTCGGTTTGACACCCGAATCTATTTCAGTTAGATTCTACCTAACCGCTTCCTGGCGGGCTTTTAATTCTCATGTCGCGATCACTCAAGAAGGGACCCTACGTCGAACTCAAGCTTCTCAAGAAGGTTGAGGGCAAGCGCCCGTCCGATGCGGGCGTGATCCGTACGTGGGCCCGCCGCAGCCAGATCGCCCCGGAATTCGTGGGGTTCACCTTCGGCGTCCATAACGGCAAGCAGCATGTGGACGTCCTCGTGACCGAGGATATGGTGGGCCACCGCCTGGGCGAATTCTCCCCGACCAAGAAGTTCGTCCGTCACGGCGGAAAGATGCAGAAGGAGCTCGAGCAGAAGAAGAAGGATTCCGAAATCGCAGCCGCCAAGGCCGCCAAGGCCGCTCCGGCCGCCGCCGGCGCCAAGAAATAGCGTATGAAGGCCGAGCTCAAGACCTACAACCAGTCTCCGCGCAAGGTGCGCCTCGTCACCGATATGGTGAAGGGCAAGACCGTGCGCGAGGCCCTCATCGCGCTCTCGTTCCTCCCGAAGCGCGCCTCGCTCCCGATCAAGAAGCTCATCGAGTCGGCGGCTGCCAACTCCGGCCTCTCCAAGGAAGCGCAGGGCACGCTCAAGATCGAGGATCTGCGCGTGGATTTCGCGGGCATGCTCGTGCGCTTCATGCCGCGCGCCATGGGCCGCGCAGCGCCCATCCGCAAGCGCCGCAGCCGCGTCATTGTCCAGCTCGCCGAGCCCAAGACTAAGGCATCCGCTTCCTAAACCACCATGACCCACACCGTACATCCCTACGCCCACCGCCTCGGCATCATCCGCGACTGGAAGAGCCGCTGGTTCGCTGGCGATAAGAAGTCCTTCCGCGAGAATCTCGTGGTGGATCAGGCTGTCCGCAGCTTCCTCAAGAAGCG
>CAZVJX010000024.1:0-8732 GCA_964627575.1 uncultured Candidatus Saccharibacteria bacterium | reverse complement strand
CGCCGAGACGATTCAAATGCTCTACGAAAACCGCCCCGGTCGGGGCGGTTTTCGTTACGGGACGATGGTCCAGCCTTCGGCCAGAAGCGGTTCGGCTTTCTTGTATTTGAGCGTCTGCGTCTCCTCGCCTTTCTTGATGGTGACCTCGTCGTTGCGGCCGTATTCCCTTCCGGTCTTCACGATAGGCGCCGCAGGCGCGGACTCGCCTTCCGACGCAGCGACCATGGCGCGTCGCGTGCGTTCCTCCTCAGCCCGGATACGCGCATCGTCCGACGGCATGATGCGCGGGAGCGCTTCCTGGATGGCGGCAGCAACGCCCTGCTGCATGGCGTTGAACCGGACGAGGCCTTCGCGACGGTACTCGATCAACGGGTCGCGCTGGCCGTAGGCGCGCAGCGAGACGGAGCGGCGCAGGTAATCCATGGTCTCGAGCTGCTCGAGCCAGAACGCATCGATGACCTGGAGCACGAGGCGGCGCAGGAGCGCAGCGAAGATCTCGGGACCGAGCTCCGCGCGCTTTGCGTCGTACGCCCGCTCTGCCTCCGCGTCCCCCGCAATGAGTTCCCGTACGCGCGCTTCGATATCCGTGGCGGAGCCGAGGAGCGCCGTGCGGCGATCCTGGTACACCGCGAGGCGCTGCGTGTTGAGGACGTCGTCGTAGGCGAGCACCTGCTTGCGCGAGTCGAAGTTGAACCCCTCGATGCGCTTCTGGGCAGTCTCCAGGGACTTCGTGATAAGGCCGCTCGCGATGGGCTCGTCCTCCGAGATCTTGAAGGTTCCCATGACGTTCTTGATCATGTCGGACGCGAAGACGCGCATGAGCTTATCCTCGAGCGACACGTAGAACTGCGTCTCGCCGGGGTCGCCCTGGCGGCCGGAACGGCCGCGCAGCTGATTATCAATGCGGCGCGCCTCGTGGCGTTCCGTACCGATGACCGCGAGGCCGCCCAGCCCCTTCACCTTCTCGTACTCTTCCGTGATGACCGGCGCGCCCCCGAGCTTGATGTCCACGCCGCGACCAGCGAGGTTGGTCGCGACCGTCACGCGACCGGCACGGCCCGCCTGAGCGATGATCTCGCCTTCGCGTTCGTGATTCTTCGCATTCAGCACTTCGTGCGGGATGCCTGCCGTGCGGAAGTGCTCGGAGACGGTATCGTTGTCCTCGATGGACACGGTACCCACGAGGACTGGCTGCCCTTTCTCATAGAGTGCCGCGACCGCGCGCGTGAGCGCTTCGTACTTGCCGCGGACCGTCTGGAAGATGAGGTCGTCGTGATCGATGCGCTGTATGGGCCGGTTCGTAGGCACGACCACGACGTCGAGGCCGTACACGGTGAAGAACTCCTCCTCGGAAGAGAGCCCGGTACCGGTCATGCCAGCGAGCCCTTCGTACATGCGGAAGTAGTTCTGGAAGGTCACCGACGCGTAGGTGCGGGTCTCCTTCTGGACCGTCACGCCCTCTTTCGCCTCGATGGCCTGGTGGAGCCCCTCGCTCCAGCGGCGGCCCGGCTGCAAACGCCCCGTGAACTCGTCCACGATGACGATCTCGTTATCCTTGACCACGTACTCCTTATCCTTCTGGAAGAGCGCTTTCGCGCGTACCGCGGTCTCCAGGTGGTGCGCGTACTTCATGCCGCCCTCGGTGTAGAGGTTCTCGATGCCGAGCGCCTGCTCCGCCTTCGTGATGCCCTCGCCCGTGAGCTGGATCGCCTTCTGCTTCTCATCCACCGTATAGTCCTCGTCCGGGTTGAAGGTATTCGCGATAGCGGCGAAGCGCACATAGAGCTGCTCCGCGTCCTCAGCGGGGCCGGAAATGATGAGCGGGGTGCGCGCCTCGTCAATGAGGATGGAGTCGATCTCGTCCACGATCGCGTAGTGGTGGCCGCGCTGGACCATCTGCGCAGGATCGTAAGCGGTGTTGTCGCGCAGGTAGTCGAAGCCGAGCTCGTTATTCGTCGCGTAGGTGATGTCGGCCGCGTACGCCTCCTGCTTCGAAACGGGCCGGAGGAAATCATAGAACACGCGGAAGCTGCCGGTCTCGTCGCGCGCCTCATCCTCCGCTGCGGTCACATGCTCGGGATCGTATATATAGGAGCCGCCGGATGCGACGACGCCGACGGTGAGCCCCAAGTACCCGTACACCTGTCCCATCCACGCGCCGTCGCGGCGCGCGAGGTAATCGTTCACGGTTACGACATGCACGCCCTTTCCCGCGAGCGCGTAGAGCGTCGTAGCGAGCGTCGCGACGAGCGTCTTGCCTTCGCCGGTACGCATCTCGGCGATCTTCCCTTTCGCGAGCACGAGGCCGCCGATGAGCTGCACATCGTAGTGCCGCTCCTTGAGCGTGCGCCGGGACGCTTCCCGTACGATGGCGAACACCTCCGCAATGTCATCGGTGGCGGTCGGGAGACCTTCGACGCGCGCCTTTACTTCGGCAAGCCGAGCCGCCAATGCCTCCTGCGAGAGTTCTTCGAGCTCGGGCGATAGCGCGTTCGCGCGGGTAACGACGGGGACCGCAGCCTTGAGGAATGCCGCGGACTGGTTCTGGGAGAACATCTTGCCGAATAGCCCTGCCATGGATTTGGCCACTATACCTTTATTTAGGATGCGCCGGAAGCCTGCAGCCGCAGCAGGAACAGGAACGAAAAAAGGCTCCGGAGGGAGCCTTTTTTCGTTCCTTCGAAAGACTACTTGCGCTTTGCGGACTTGCGCTTCGTGGTCTTCTTTGCGGCCTTCTTGGTCGTCTTCTTCGCGCTCTTGCGCTTTGCAGACTTCTTTGCGGCCTTCTTCTTTGCTGCCATAGATCTGTATAAATTACTATGACTGATATTGTCGACCCACCCGCGAAAAAATTTCTACGAAGAAAGTTTTCGCGCAGATGTGTTCTATTCGATATTATTGCGCGCAAAAATTATTTTTGTGTGAAAAAAATTTTGGATGTGGATAACGCAAACGAAAAAAATTTTTTCTTACGACCACTCGTGCGCATCAAGTGCACGTACTTCTCGCTCGATCTCGATGCCCGTCATCGCGTGCACGCGCGCTGCGACATCCTGCGCGAGCGCTTCCACGTCCTGCGCGGACGCATCATCGTCGGCGACCAGCACGAGCGGCTGACGCTCGAAGAGGAACGCGCGACCGAGGCGATGGCCGCGCAGATTAAGCGCGCGGTCGAGTACGAACGCGAGCGGAACCTTCACGCCGGTCGCTCCCGCGTAGCGCGGGATATCGCCAAGGCGATTCGCGAGCTCGTCGGCCTTCTCGGGCGCGACGACGGGATTCTTGAAAAAGGAGCCCGCGGTCCCGTACTCCGCGAGGTCCGGGAACTTACGGGCGCGGATGCGGCGCACCACTTCTCCCACCGCTCCGGGCGTGGAGAGATCCTCCCCGGCTGCCGCTGCAGCGGTGAGATCGGCGTACTGCGCTTGTGCGGCACCTTCCTTCGTGAGCGCAAAGGAGACGCGCGTAATGATGAGGTTCGGCTCGCGCTTGAAGCGGCTGTCGCGGTACTCGAACGCGCAGGCATCCGCCGGGAGCATCAGGCGCTCGCCGGTAGTCGCGTCGAATGCTTCGACCTCGGCGATCGCCTGCTTCACCTCCGTGCCGTAGGCGCCGATGTTCTGCACGGGCGCAGCACCCACCGTGCCCGGAATCCCCGCGAGATTCTCGACGCCCCAGAGACCGTGCGCGGCGCACGCGCGCACGAACTCGTCCCAGGAGACGCCGGCGCCCGCCGTCGCACGCACGCTTCCGCCCTGCTCTTCGAAGGACGTCCCGCCGATACGCATGAGAAGCACCGCGCCGCGGTAGCCGTCATCGGAAGCGAGTACGTTGCTTCCCTGCCCGAGCGGCACGAACGGCACGCTGCGCTCGCGCGCGAACGTAACCGCTTCCGCAAGGTCCTCAAGCGATTCGATCTCAAGCACGTAGCGCGCATCGCCGCCCACCTTAAGGGTCGTAAGCGAGCGCAGCGGGACGTGCTCGCGGACTATCATTTCCCCTTCGAGATGTTCTGGAGGAAGCTCGCAGCGTCCGTGGCGGTTTCCGGGTGCACGGCCACTTCCGCATTCACGATTGCGCGCGCCCCTGCGATATTTCCCGACGCCGCATACGCCGCCGCGAGGCGGAAGATGGACGACTCCGAGCCGCCCTCGTCGCGGGCCGCCTGCTCGAGCGAAAGGATGAGGTCGGGGTAATCCTTCTGCTGGTAGTACGCGAGGATGAGGGCGTCGTTGTTCACGGTAGTCGTCCCGACCTTCTCCATGAGGAGCGCTTTCCCGCCCGCGAGGTCGCCCGAGATGATCTTCCCGGCCGCCGCGTAGGGAGCGATGGCGGTGAAGCTGGGATCGAGCTCGTACGCCTGGTCGAAGGTCTTGCTCGCCTGGTCATATTGCCCGAGCTGCCAGTAATCAATGCCCTCCTCGATGAGGATGGATTGCTTCTTCGGGGAGTTCTGCTGCGCGATCTGGATCTGCTTCAAAGCATCCGGATAGTCCCCCACGACGCGGTAGCCGAGCGCGTACTCGAGCCGCAGACGCGAGTCGTTCGGCTGGAGCGCCACCTCCTTCCCCATTTGGTCGAGGGCATAGCCGGTGAACTGCGCGAGCGCCTGCGACGGCGCCGGCATCTGGCTTGCGATATTGGTCGCGAAGATGAGGAGCTGTTCGCGGATCTCCTGGTGCGCGAACGTGGGCTCGGCGAGCGCCTTCTGGAATAGGACGACGTTCGATGAGACGTCATTGCCCTGGATGCTAATAGCGTGCACGAGCTCGTTAGCCGCCGCGATGTTCGGGACATTCACGAACCACACGACGACGAGCGCAAGGACAAGCACGATAGGGCCAGCTATCTGCAGATTACTGTCGTCAATCGTCTGCACGTCTTCGAACCGTTTCCACGGACGCGAGGATACGGCATGCGCGGTCGCGAGGATCGCTGCGAGCGGCACGTACGTGAAGAGATTATCGAACACCACCATGCCCTGGATGCCGTACGCGACAAGCGCGGCGACGAAGAGGATGCGCTCCTGACGGGAGGCGCCGCCCCGGTAGAGCGCGTAGATCGCCATCCCGAACGCCGAGAGGAAGAGGAGGAAGCCCGGGATGCCGCCTGCGACGAGCCAATCAATGAAGGCATTGTGCGCGCGGTCGAACCACGGCTCCTGCGCATACAGCGACGGCTCGTAGAACTTATTGAAGATGTAGTTGAAGCCCTCCTGGCCCCAGCCGGTAATGGGGCGCTCGGCGACGCCCTCGAACGCCATGTGCCAAAGCGTGAAGCGCACCGAGAGGTCGGACGGCCCGATGGAGGTCACGCGCGCGAGCGTTGGGTCATGCTGCACGAAGGAGGTGCCGCGCAGGAGGTAGAGGCTGCCGGCAACCACCACAATCGCGATAAGCGCGCCCGCGGCGAATTTCCGGGCCCGCCCGCCCGACTCGATCGCCCAGAGGAACGCGGCGACGACGCCCGCGCCGAGAAGTCCGAGCACCGCACCGCGCGTCGCGGTGAAGAACGTGACGACCGCGGCGAGCGCCCCGAGCGCGAGCAGGCTCCAGCGGAGCGCGCCCTTCGCCTCGAGTCCCTGCCAGACCGCGATGGCGGTTACGAAGAGGAGGTACGCCGCGAGGTAGGCTGCATTCCCGAACGTGCCGTCCACGCGTGCGCCGCCCTGGTGAATGGGCGCGCCGCCCGCGAGCTGGATGAAGCAGTATGCGAGAACGAGCGCCGCACCCGCGAGGAAGGTCAGCCACCATTTGCGCCAAAGCTTATCGGCCGTGAATACGGAACCGGAGACGAGGAAGAAGAGGAAGACGTGGATGAGCGTCACCCACCCCTCCATGCGCTCGAGGTTGCTCCAGAGCGCCTTATGCGGGTTCACCCCGAGCAGGTCGGCGATGAGCATCCAGAGCACGAACGCGCCGTAGAGAACGAGGACCCACGAGAACCGCGGCCGGTACGCTCTATCGGCGAGCGCGAGCACGATCCAGCCCGCGAACGCGATCTCGATGAGGATGCGGAACGCGAAGCCCTTCCCGGTGATGAACGGGAAGAAGAGGTCGTTCGCGACGTAGAGCGGCAGGAACGGGATGACGAATAACGGGATGTAGACAGCCCATCGCGCGAGGTTCTTCATGATCATATGGGGAGACTATACCACCGGCACGTCAACCAAAGGCAACGTACCGGCCTCCCTGCTAGTATTAGGTCCATATGGATGGGTTAAAACGGGTCGTCCTTCGAACCCTGCGTTGGAGCGAGCGGCACACCAGGACCGATATGGTGTACCTCGTCCGGAGCAACTTTTGGCTCCATGCGACCTCCCTTTCTGTCTCGTTTGGATCGTTCCTCCTGTATATAGTATTCGGTCACGTTCTTCCCCCACAGACCTACGGTACCTACCAGTACCTGCTTTCCGTCGGCGCGCTTCTTGGCGCCTTCACTCTGACCGGAATGAACAGCGCCGTCGTGCGCGCCGTCGCACGGGGGTTCGAGGGAACCTACCTCGCATCCATTCGCGCACAGTTCACTTGGAACATAATCCCGATGCTGGGGGCATGGGTACTGGGCCTGTATTACCTCGTGCACGGCAATTCCACGCTGGGGTGGGGCCTCGCACTTGTTGGCGTCTTCATTCCCCTTAGCACGATCTTTAATACCTATACGGCGTACCTCACCGCTAAGAAGGATTTCGTCCGCAATTTCAAGTACAGTTTCTTCGTCAATCTTCCCTACTACCTCTCCGTGGCGCTGGTCGCTTTCTGGTGGCAGGCAGCCCTCGCGCTCCTCGCAGCGAATCTCATCTCGCAGACGCTTGGCAATTACACCGGCCACCGGCGCACACTTGCGGTCTATAAGCCAAACAACGAAATTGAACCCGGCGCGACCACATATGGCCGCCACCTGAGCGTCATCAATTTCCTGAATGCAGCGATGAGCCAGATAGACAACATACTCATATTCCACTTCCTCGGCGCTGCCGATCTCGCTATCTACAGCTTTGCGACCGCAGTTCCGGATCGCCTGAATATTTTTACCAATTTGGCTGCTGCCGCATTTCCAAAATTCGTGGCCCGTTCTTCGGAAGAGGTCCGATCATCGCTTGGCCGGAAAATCTTGCTCAGCATCATTGCAGCGCTCAGCGTTGCTGCGGCGTACGGAATCATCGCACACCTGTTCTTTTCGCTCTTCTTTCCGCGCTACCTTGATGCCGTTCCCTTTTCACAGGCCTACGCATTCATTGTCGCGGCAGCATTCTGGCCTCTCTTCACCACGGCCCTTACCGCTCAGGGACGTCTGAAGGAACTCTACGCCTATAACGTTATCTCCCCGGCGTGCCAGCTTGCCCTGCAGGTAGCGGGTATCATCGGCTGGGGCTTGTGGGGGCTGGTCTTTGCTCGTCTTGCAGGCGCGCTCATTTCCTCACTTCTTGGCTGGGCTCTTCTTGCCTTCCGTCCTCTCATGAATAAAGCGCCGTAGCGATTGTGCGAATGCGCTCGTAGTGAACCTCTCCTCAACCGTACGCTGTCCGCACGCGGCCAGCGCGTCCCGTTTTGACTCATCGCCCCAAAGTTCATTCAGGACATCCGCGGCAGCCTGCTCGTTGGAATCCGGGAGCGCACAGAAATCCTCGCCTTCCTTCAAGTAATCGCGGACCCATGGCCGAATGCTTGCGCATACCGGAACACCTGCAGCGAGCGCCTGCAGCACGACCGTCTGACCCGAGCAGTCTGAGGCTCCTACCGCATCTTCTTTCGTAGGCACCACTACGAATCGCGCCCTCAGGATACGGGCGCGAACTTCAGTTATGGGAATGTCGTACTCCACCTGTACATTCGCAGGCAATACCGTATCCCGTGGAATATTCTTCTCGCGGGCGATTATACGTATGGGATACGGCACAAGGTGAGCGATGCGCAGCAAGTACTGGTAATCCCGTCCTGCGTCATGCCCGACGCTGAGGATGTAGTCCCCTTTCTGTGGAGCTCCCGCTGCGCGCATAAAGGTCGTATCGATGCCCAGCGGTATGAAGGCGAGCCGGTGGGAAGCAACTCCCATTCTCTCGAGATCTTCCATCTGAAAACGCGCGAGGCAGACCAAGCCACTGTACGAACGCCAACACATCTGTAGAAATCGCAGGCGCATCTTTCCTTCGTTTTTTCTGATGACCGATGATGTGTTTATACAGATGAGAAACGTTCGCGGACCGAACATTCCAGCGGTTACGGAGCGAAGGAATCCGAGAATGCATAAAGAACGGCTGATATCGCTGGCTACGATGGTATCCGCCCACAGCATCTCCTTCAGCTTTTCGAAGGTCATGGGAAACGCTTCGATGCAGCGGATCTCAGCTGCCTCGTCCGTATGGCGAGCAAAAGCATGGGAGGTTGTATCTGGGACGTGTCCCGCCTCTATTTCAGAAAACCACGCCCTCTTCCCTCTTCCCGCTAAAATGACCAGGTATTTCGCCTTATGCATGGGCATGGTACGAAATCTCACGAGGAGATCGAGGCATTGTGCACAAGTATACCCGAACCTCTATACTTACCTCACGGCATGCCTAAACCTCGGATCGGTCTTCTTACCAGTCCCATAGATAACCGCAAGGCGCGCGGCACTGCGCTAGTTGCCAAGCGCTTGCTCGATGAACTTGCGAACTACGAAGATCGCTTTGAGTTTGTGCTCGTACATCACACACCATCCGACGATCCGCTCTATACGAGATACCCTGAAGT
>CAZVJX010000023.1:0-9292 GCA_964627575.1 uncultured Candidatus Saccharibacteria bacterium | reverse complement strand
GCGGCGAGCCCGCGCTCGTTTCCCGCGACGACGTGACCCTCGTAGACGTCTCGACCTACCAGATGTTCTCCGTCGCCACCAACATGATCCCGTTCGTGGACCACGACGACTCCAACCGCGCGCTCATGGGTAGCAACATGCAGAAGCAGGCGACCCCGGTCCTCATCCCCGAGGCTCCCCTCGTCGCGACCGGCATCGAGGGTCATGCGGCCCGCAACACCGGCCGCCTCATCATCAGCGAGGAGGCAGGCGAGGTGACCTACGCGGACGCCCGCAAGATCGTCGTCCAGGGCTCGGGCGAGAAGGCCAAGCCGAAGGAGTACAAGCTCCAGGAGCTCACCCAGACCAACCAGAACAGCGCCTTCAATCAGCGCCCTCTCGTCGCGACCGGCGACAAGGTGAAGAAGGGCGAGGTCCTCGCGGACGCGTCCTCCTCCGACCAGGGTCAGATGGCCCTCGGCCAGAACGTGCGCGTCGCCTTCATGAGCTGGAACGGCGCCAACTACGAGGACGCCATCATCGTCTCGGAGCGCCTCGTGGAGGAGTCGAAGTTCACTACCATCCATATCGAGGACTTCGAGTGCGCCGTGCGCGACACGAAGCTCGGTCCGGAAGTGACGACCCACGACATTCCGAACGTCGGCGAATTGCGCCTAAAGAACCTCGATGAGGAGGGCGTCATCCGCATCGGCGCCGAAGTGCGCCCGGGCGACATCCTCGTCGGTAAGGTCACGCCGAAGGGCGAGACCCAGCTTACGCCGGAAGAGCGCCTGCTCCGCTCCATCTTCGGCGACAAGGCCAAGGACGTGAAGGACACGTCGCTCCGCATGGAAGGCGGCAAGCGCGGTCGCGTCATCGGCGTGCGCGTCTTCTCCCGCGAGAAGGGCGACCAGCTCGAGACGGGCATCATCAAGAAGATCGTCGTCACCGTCGCGCAGGTCCGTAACGTCTCGGTGGGCGACAAGCTCGCCGGCCGCCACGGCAACAAGGGCGTCATCTCCCGCGTGCTCCCGGTGGAGGACATGCCGTACGACAAGGACGGCAACCCGGTGGACATCATCCTCACGCCGCTCGGCGTCCCGTCCCGCATGAACCTCGGCCAGATTCTCGAGATGCACCTCGGTCTCGCTGCGAACACTCTCGGCTACCAGGCCATCGTCCCGCCGTTCGCGGGCGCGACCGCCGACGAGATCCGCGACGAGCTCGAAGCCGCGGGCTTCGATCGCTCCGGTAGGATGCAGCTCTTCGACGGCCGTTCCGGCGAGGCGTTCGCCCAGCCGGTCTCGGTGGGCTACATGTACGTCTTGAAGCTGCACCATATGGTGGAGGACAAGATCCACATGCGCTCCATCGGTCCGTACTCGCTCATCACCCAGCAGCCGCTCGGCGGAAAGGCGCAGAACGGCGGTCAGCGCTTCGGCGAAATGGAGGTGTGGGCGCTTCTCGGCTACGGCTCCGCGTACACGCTTCGCGAAATGCTCACCATCAAGTCCGACGATATCCAGGGCCGCTCCGCGACCTTCGATGCCATCGTGAAGGGCGAGCCGGTCAGCCATGCAGGCACCCCGGCCTCCTTCTCCGTCCTTACTAATCAGATCCGCGGCCTCGCGCTCGATATCGAACCCCTCGATATCGACGTAGAAGCGGACGCGTAATCCTTCTCATATGGCTATCCATCCCCAGAAGAAAACGGCTCCCAATCCCCGCAACGAGTGGAACGCGCTTCGCCTCTCGCTCGCGAGCCCCGAGCGCATCCTCTCGTGGTCCCGCGGCGAAATCACCAAGCCGGAGACCATCAACTACCGCACCCAGCGCTCCGAGAAGCACGGGCTCTTCGACGAGAAGATCTTCGGTCCCGAGCGCGACTACGAGTGCTACTGCGGCAAGTACAAGGGCATCCGCTACAAGGGCATCATCTGCGATAAGTGCGGCGTGGAGATCACCCGCTCCATCGTGCGCCGCGAGCGCATGGGTCACATCGAGCTCGTGACGCCCGTCGCGCACATCTGGTTCCTCCGCTCCATGCCGAGCCGCATGGCGCTCCTCATGGGCGTCCCGGCTGCGGACCTTGAGAAGGTCATCTACTTCGCGGGCTACATCGTCACCAAGGTGAACGAGGACGTGAAGAAGCGCCTCCTCTCCGAGCTTGAGGCCGAGTACAAGGCCAAGCACAAGGCGTCCGCCGACGACAAGGAGCGCGACGCGCTCAAGGATCGCATGCAGACCGCGAAGAACGAGATTGACTCGGTCGTCGTGGGCCGCGTGTTCGACGAGATCGCGTACCACCGCTACAGCGTCCGGTACGGCACGCTCTTCGAGGCCAAGATCGGCGCCGAAGCGATTTACGATATCTTCCGCGGCATGGACCTCGGCAAGATGAAGGCGATGCTCGAGGAGCGCTATCCGCAGGCGCCCGCCGCCGAGCGCGAGAAGCTCGCGAAGCGCATCGCGCTCATCACGAACATGCTCTCGGCCAAGGTGCGTCCGGAGTGGATGTTCATGACGAAGATCCCGGTTATCCCGCCGGCGCTCCGCCCGATGGTGGCGCTCGAGGGCGGCCGCCACGCGACGTCCGACGTGAACGACCTCTACCGCCGCGTCATCAACCGCAACAACCGCCTCAAGAAGCTCCTCGATATCCATGCGCCGGAGGTGATCCTCCGCAACGAGAAGCGCATTCTCCAGGAAGCCGTGGACGCGCTCCTCGACAATTCCATCCGCAAGACGGGTGCGAACGCAGGCGCGCTCACGCCGGCCCAGCGCCGTCCGCTCAAGTCGCTCGCCGACTACCTGAAGGGCAAGCAGGGCTACTTCCGCCAGAACCTCCTCGGTAAGCGCGTGGACTACTCGGGCCGCTCCGTGATCGTCGTCGGTCCGGACCTCGAGCTCGACGAGTGCGGTCTGCCGAAGCACATGGCGCTCGAGCTCTTCCGCCCGTTCGTCATCGCGGGCCTGCTCGATCGCGAGCTCGCCTTCAATATCCGCGGCGCCGGCCGTCTCATCGAAGACGGGGTGCCGGAGGTGTGGGAGATCCTCGAAGAGGCGATCCAGGGTAAGTACGTGCTCCTCAACCGCGCACCGACGCTCCACCGCCAGGGTATCCAGGCATTCCGCCCGCGCCTCATCGAAGGCGATGCGATCCAGCTGCACCCGCTCGTCTGTCCTGCCTTCAATGCGGACTTCGACGGCGACCAGATGGCCATCCACGTGCCGCTCTCGGACGAGGCGCAGTGGGAGGCGCGCAACGTCATGAGCGCCAACAAGAACATCCTGAAGCCGGGTTCCGGCGAGATGATCGTCATGGTCCAGAAGCCGCTCGACATCGTGCTCGGCGCCTACTGGCTCACGAAGGCGGTGGACGGCGCGAACGGCGAAGGGAAGTACTTCCAGTCCCCGAACGCGGCCATCCTCGCGCATGAGTACGGCGCCATTGACCTGCGCGCGAAGATCCACGTCATGCCGATGGCGGACAAGGCCAAGTACGCGGCGTTCGACGGCAAGATCTTCGAGACGACGGTGGGCCGCCTCCTCTTCAACACCGTTCTTCCGTCCGACTACCTGTACGTGAACGACGCCATCACGAAGAAGGTGCTCACCGCCATCATGAACGACTGCATGGTGAAGTACGGTCTCGACGAGGTGCCCAAGATCGTGAACAAGATCAAGCGCTTCGGCTTCGAGTACGCCACCAAGTCCGGCGTGTCGTGGAGCCTCGACGACGTCTCCGTCCCTGAAGCGAAGGGGACCGTCATCAGCGAGGCGCGCGAGAAGGTCCAGCGCATCGAGGACGACTACCGCGACGGCCTCCTCTCCGAGGAGGAGAAGCGCCGCATGGTCATCGAGATCTGGCACGGCGCCAAGACCGAAGTGGAGAAGCTCGTCGAGGACGCGCTCGACCCGATGGGTTCCGTCTCCGACATGGTGCGCTCCGGCGCCCGCGGTTCCATCGGCAACCTCACACAGATGGCCGGCATGAAGGGTCTCATCCAGAACACGGCCGGCGAGACCATCGAAGTGCCGATCGTATCCTCGATGACCGAGGGTATGAACCCGGTGGAGTACTTCATCTCCACCCACGGCGCCCGCAAGGGTCTCACCGACACTGCGCTCGGTACCGCCCGCGCCGGCTACCTCACGCGCCGTCTCTTCGACACCGCGCAGGATTCCATCGTCACCGAGAAGGACTGCGGTACGAAGCGGGGCATCGCCATCAACCGCATCAGCGCATCCGGCATCAAGATTGACTTCGCGGAAGCGATCCGCGGCCGCATGCTTGCGGCGGACACCGGCTCCTTCAAGAAGGGCCACTACCTCGAGACTGCCGACGCCCGCGCGCTCGCCGCAGACGACAGCATCCAGGCAGTCACGGTGCGCTCCCCGATGTCCTGCGAGACCCGCTACGGCATCTGCGCCTCCTGCTACGGCATGGATCTCACCAGCCAGCAGCCGATCGATCTCGGCGAGGCGGTCGGCACCGTCGCCGCGCAGGCGATCGGCGAGCCGGGCACCCAGCTCACCATGCGTACCTTCCATGCGGGCGGTACGGCATCCGTGGGCGGCGACATCACGCAGGGTCTCCCGCGCGTCGAGGAAGTCTTCGAGAAGCGCTCGCCGAAGAACCCGGCAGTCGTCTCCAAGTTCGACGGTTTCGTGACCGAGATCAAGGACGAGGGCCGCGAGAAGATCCTCGTGGTCACGCCGGAGGCCGGCCAGGGCAAGAAGGACGGCTCGGCCACCGAGTATACGGCGCCGTTCCCGCGCGTGCCGTTCGTGAAGGCGGGCGACAAGGTCGTAAGGGGCCAGCTCCTCACGGACGGTTCCGCCGACCTCGACGAGCTCTTCGAGTACGCCGGCCGCGCTGCGGTGCAGGAGTACATCATCGCGGAGACCAGCAAGATCTACGAGCTTCAGGGCGCCTCGGTGTCGCGCAAGCACCTCGAGGTCATCGTGAAGCAGATGTTCAGCCGCTCCAAGATCGTCGACACCGGCGATTCCGAGTGGTCGGTCGGCGATGTCGTCGAGCAGTGGGAGTTCGAGGAGGAGGTGAAGATGCTCGAGGCGGACGGCAAGATCCCGCCGAAGGCGCGCGAGATGGTGCTCGGCATCAAGGAGTCCGCGCTCTCGCGCCGCTCCTTCCTCTCCGCCGCATCCTTCGAGCAGACGACGAAGATCCTCATCAACGCCGCGCTCAAGGGCTCCGTGGATACGCTCCGCGGCCTCAAGGAGAATGTCATTCTCGGCCGCCTCATCCCGAGCGGTACCGGCTTCGAAGGTTCCCGCAAGGCCGCTGCCATCGGCGCACTCCAGAAGGAGCGCGATGCCCGCATCGCCGCCGAGGAGGCTGCAGCGGCAGCCGCCGAAGAGGCGCTCGCGGAGGCTCGCTCCTAGGGTTTCGCTCAATGCAAACAAAGCACCCGCCGTTCGGCGGGTGCTTTGTTTGCATAGAAAAGAAAAAGCCGCGCCTAGAGGGCGCGGCTGAAGAGGGAAGCGAGACGGCTACGTGACCGCCCGGATGAGTTGCCGGCGATCCGGCAGCGTCCATTCCAGAAGATCGAGATCGACTTCCGGCAGCGTGCCGTGCTCTCCGCGTTCCAGCACCGGGGCGAGGAACGGGAAGAAGTCCATCATGCGCTCCTCGAGGCAGTCGCAATGCGCGTACTGCGCGAAGAGTCCCATGTACTGGTACTGCAGGAAGCTCAGGTTCTTCGGTATCCGGAGGATCAGGGCTTTGAAGCCTCCTTCGATCTCCTCCAGGGTTATCGGTGTGCCGGTCTTGCGCAGGAGCGCGAGGCGGCGGAGACGGTCCAGCTCGATGTGTGTTTCTTTTTGCGTCAGCACATTATTTCCCCAACTAAAAGAGCATCGCCAGCGGTGCTGGCGTAGGTATACAGTAGCATAGAAAACCTATCGAGTCAATGGCGAGAGACAAAAAACCGCCCCAGAGACCGAAGTCTCGGGGCGGTAGTGTGGCGTCGGTGATGCTGCTAGCTCGCCTTCGCGGGCATCAGCAAGATGATGCCGCCGAGGGCCGCGAGGATCAGGCCGGCGACGGCGCAGCCGAAGATCTGCGTGTCGGTCAGCGCGATGGCCTGCGGAGCGTTCATCGCGTAGCCGGCGTAGCCGAGGCCGCCGCACAAGAGGGCGGTGCCGCTGATGGCTTTGCGGGTCTGCGGACGCTGGAACAGGGTGGCGAAGAACATGCGACTTTCTCCCGGTCGGAGGCAAGGCCTCGGTTGTGGCTATAAGCAATATACACTATATTACTAATACTGTCAAGTACCGCGAGCGAAGCGAAGGATAAAGGCGTAAAATGGTCGCAATGGCCGAGCGCGGGGACACCGTTGAGAAGATCAAGCAGAAGCTCTCCATCGTGGAGGTGGTGACGCCGTACGTGAAACTCACGAAGGCGGGCAAGTACTGGAAGGGCCTGTCGCCCTTCAATAAGGAGAAGACCCCGAGCTTCTTCGTGAACGTGGACCGCGGCAGCTACTACTGCTTCAGTACCGCCCAGGGCGGCGACATGTTCACCTTCGTCGAGAAGATGGAGGGGGTGGACTTCAAGGGCGCGCTCAAGATCCTCGCCGAGCGCGCGGGCGTCGAGCTGGTGTACGACGCGCATGCGTCCGAAGCGAAAGGGAAGACCGACCGGCTCCGCGAGGCGATGGCGCGTGCGGAGGCCCTCTACCGCGAGCGGCTCGCCGACGGCAGCGCGCCGTACGCGTACGCGCTCGCGCGCGGGCTCACGAAGGAGACCCTCGCTGCCTGGAGCCTCGGCTACGCCCCGGACGCCTGGCGCGAGCTCCTCGAGGCGCTCCAGAAGGACGGTTTCAGCCAGAAGGAGCTGCTCGAGGCCGGGCTCATCAAGGAAGCCGACGGCAAGGCAGGCACCTGGTACGACCGCTTCCGCAACCGGCTCATGTTCCCGATCAAGGACCCGGCCGGACGCACTGTCGCCTTCACCGGTCGCGCCCTCGATCCGAACGATCAGGCGAAGTACCTGAACAGCCCGGAGACCGAGCTTTACCATAAGCACGAGATCCTCTTCGGCATGGACAAGGCCAAGGATGCCATCCGCTCGCGCGGCTTCGCGCTCCTGGTCGAAGGCCAGATGGACCTGCTCCTCCTGCACCAGATCGGGTTCAATAACACCGTCGCTCTCTCGGGCACGGCGCTTTCCAAAGAGCACCTCTCGCTCATGAAGCGCTATGCCGACAACCTCATGCTCGCGCTCGACCGCGACCGCGCCGGCCTTGCCGCCACGCAAAAGAACGCGGTCGCGGCGCTCGCAAGCGGTATGAAGGTGAAGGCGGTGCGCATGCCGGAAGGGAAGGATCCGGCCGACATGGCCAAGGAGGACCCGAAGGCATTCACGAAGCTGGTCGCCGACGCGCAGCCGGTCGTCGAATTCTTCCTGTCGGTGCTCACCGGCAGCGGCATCGATCAGCACCAGCTCGTGCTCTCCACCGAACGCATCGTCCTCCCGCTGGTGCAGGCCATCCAGAGCCCGATGGAGCGGGAGCATTTCGTCGGGGTGGTCGCCCGCGCGCTCGGCTCGACGCCGGACGCCGTCCGCGCCTCGCTCGCGCGCGTCGCGAAACAATCCACGCCGGCGGGAAGTACTAAGGAAGGGAGTGGCCGAGCGCCCATGCCGTCCGCCCGCTCCGCGAAGGAGCGCCGGGCTGCGATTTTGCACGCCGTATGGGCCGCCTATCCCGGCAGCGGCCTTGCCAGAAGGCTGGAAACGGAGTATTATCGCGTTACCAGCACACCGTTCCCGGATATCGCTCCGGATGAACGCTTGCTATTTGAGGCGGGACTTGCCTTCGGGGAGACGCCTACCGATTCAGCTGCAGATGATCTGCTCCGTGCGTTCGAGAAGATGGTGCTCACCGACGAGCTCTCGGAAGCCACCCGCCGCCTTCGCCTTGCCGAAGCTTCGGGCAACTCCGACCAGATCGCGAAAGCCGTAGAGGAATGCAAGGCATTGTCCGCACGCCTCTCCGTGCTCGGGTAGCCGCTTTTCATAGTTCGTTCATCTTTTCCGAATAAACTTAATCTTTTATCACATGGCTGCTCATACGAAGACCCAAAAGAAGGCGAAGAAAACAGGCGCCGTGCGTCAGTCTAAACCGGCACGCAAGGTTGCGAAGAAGACCGTAGCGAAGAAAGCCGTGAAGAAGGCTGCGCCGAAGAAGGCGGCCAAGGCGGTGAAGAAATCGGGGAAGAGCACCCGCGCGATGGCGGTCGTCCGCAAGGCGGTCGGCGGCGTGAAGGCGAAAGCCAAGGCCCAGCAGGCCGACAAGGCCGAGATGCTCATCCAGAAAGGGAAGGAACGCGGCTACATCACCTACAGCGAGATCCTCCGCGAGTTCCCGCATGTGGAGGACGACGTGGACTTCCTCGACGAGCTCTACCAGCGCTTCACCACGGCCGGCATCGACATCCTCGAAGGCGGCATGCTCGAGGACAACGCCGACCAGTACCTCGCGACCCGCAACATCAAGGGCCGCGAGTCGTCGAGCTACGACAGCATCCAGATCTACCTCCGCGAGATAGGGCAGTATCCGCTCCTCACCGCCTCCGAGGAGCGCGAGCTCGCCAAGCGCATAGACGCGGGCGATAACGAGGCGCGCAACATCCTCGCACGCAGCAACCTCCGCCTCGTGGTCTCCATCGCGAAGAAGTACGTGGGCCGCTCTCCGGACCTCACGCTCCTCGACCTCATCCAGGAGGGAAACCTCGGCCTCTTCAAGGCCGTGGACAAGTTCGACTGGAAGAAGGGCTACAAGTTCTCGACCTATGCCACGTGGTGGATCCGCCAGGCCATCACCCGCGCGCTCGCGGACCAGTCCCGCACGATCCGCATCCCGGTGCACATGGTGGAGACCATCGCCAAGTACAAGCAGGTATCGCGCCGCCTCGCGCAGGCGCTCGGCCGCGACCCGCAGCCGGAGGAGATCGCGGTGGAGATGGGCGTCGAGGTGGATAAGATCTACCAGATCGAGAAGATCAACCAGGATACCCTCTCGCTCGAGAACCCTATCGGTAGCGACGACGACGAGAAGTCCACGCTCGGTGACTTCATCGCCGACGACAAGATTCCGTCGCCTATTCAGGAATCCTCGGAGCGCATTCTCGGCGAGCAGGTCCGCGACATCCTCGATGACCTCTCTCCGAAGGAGCGCAAGATCCTCGAAATGCGCCATGGGCTCTTGGACGGCGTGTACCACACGCTTGAGGAGGTGGGGAAGGAGTTTGGGGTGACGCGCGAGCGTATTCGCGAAATCGAAGC
>CAZVJX010000022.1:0-9882 GCA_964627575.1 uncultured Candidatus Saccharibacteria bacterium | reverse complement strand
CCATTCTTCTGGAGCCTGTACTCGCGAATCCCGCCCAGTTCGCGGACAAATATAGCGCCAGTCGCCGCTGGCTTCTTAGCTGAAGCACGAGCCATATGTACTATCGAGAATAGCAATCGGAATATGAAGAATCAAAGGCGGGGATATCGCTACCGCCAATCAATCGGCGTCTCGCCGTGAGCCGCAAGGTACTCGTTCGCTTTGCTGAAGGGCTTACTCCCGTAGAAACCGTTCGCGGCTGAAAACGGCGAGGGGTGCGGAGACTCGATGATGCAGTGCTTCGCGGTATCAATAAGGGGTTTCTTGCTGCGTGCATAATTGCCCCAGAGGATGAAGACGAGATGCTCGCGCTCGTCCGAGAGGGTCCTAATGACGGCGTCGGTGAAGCGCTCCCAGCCGCGGTCCTGGTGCGATCCAGCCTTGCCTGCCTCCACGGTGAGTGTCGCGTTCAGGAGGAGTACGCCTTGCGCGGCCCAGCGCGTGAGATCGCCGCTTTCCTGCGGCATCTGCCCGATGTCAGAGGCGATCTCCTTGAAAATGTTCTGGAGCGAGGGCGGATTGCGGACGCCTTCCGTGACCGAAAATGCCAGTCCATGCGCCTGCTTCGGGCCGTGGTACGGGTCCTGTCCTAGGATGACGACTTTCACCGCATCGAACGGTGTCAGTTCGAACGCGCGGAAGATATCCTTCGGGTGCGGATAGATCGTGCGCGCATCGTAGGCCTCCTTCACGAAGGCGGTCAGCTCCGTGAAGTACGGCTCCTCGAACTCATGGGCGAGGTGCTCCTTCCAGGACGGCTCGATGCGCACGTCCATAGGCTATTTCTTGCCGTTGCGGTGGAGCTCGAGCAGCTTCTTGCCTGCGTACTCGCGGTACGGGCAGTACTGGCACGCCCTCCCCGCTTTCGGGATCGTATCCTCGTCGAGGCAGGTACGGATCTCCATGAGCGCGCCCGGTACCCAGGAATCATCGCCTTCGTACGGAAGAAGCGTCACCTCGAATTCGAGCTTGCCATCGAAGGCTGCCCGGTCATTCTGGCCGTTCGCGTATACGAAATAGGCGATCGGCGAGACGTCGAAGCCATTCATGCGGAAGAGCCACTGGTACATCTCAACCTGGCGCTTGTAGCCGCCCTTCCACTCATCGTCGAGCGTGACGGTATCTTTGCCTGCCGTCGCTTTGTAATCCACGATGTGGACCTGGCCGGAGGGCGTGACCCAGATGTCATCAATGCCGCCGCGCAGGATGAGATTCGATTCGGGGTGGTGGTACTTGATGCCCCGCTTCAGCGCATCGCGCCACTCATCGAGACGCGGATCCGAGAGCGGAATGGCATCCACGCCGTACTGATCGCAGAGCGGGTGCTTCGTCTTTGCCTTGCGGTACGCATCGAACTCGCGCTTGAAAAGCTCGTCCACCGCGTTGTTGAGCGTGAACGGGAACGAATCCGGGCGGCCGATGCCGTAGCGCGCTTCGAGCCAGAAGCAGCGCGCGCATTCCTGGAAACGCTCGACTTTAGATCGGGAGAGCGTATAGGGTTCCTTCTGCCCCGGGGCGTAGCGCCCCTTCTCCCATTTGAGCTTGTATTCGAAAGCCATTGCCCTTCCACTATACCGTACGATCATCGCGGTTGACGGGAACCACATTCATTGGTTATCTCGTGGCAGATCAACTGTCTCGGAGAAACCCAGATGCTTCGGTACCCGCTTGCCCTCGTCATGTTCCTCTCCGCCCTGTTCACGCTCTCGTTCTTCGGCAGCTACAACATAGCCCCGGAATGGACCGGCCGGATCTGGATTCGGTCGTCGGGATGGCTGCTATTCCTCGCGTTCCTGATGTTCATTATCGGCTGGATCGGGGCGGTGCACGCGTTCTGGAGCCGCCCCGCGCCGCGCTCGGGCCGGGCGATCTATCTGGTCGCCGCCGCGGTGCTGCTCTTTGCGTGGGCCTTCCGGTCCTTCCTGCACGGAGCGGCGTCCTGGGATTTCATCCGAGGAGATTTTCTCTTCGGTGCCCTCTCGGTCGGGCCGGTCGGTATCGCCGTCTGGCTGCTCCGGCTCGCCTGGGAACTCTTGTTCCAGGAACAGCGAGACGGCAAGCAGCTCGCTAACGGATAATTCGGCAAAGGCCGCGCGTACGCGCGGCCTTTTTCTTTATGCGTAGGCGTTGCAGATGGTATTCGCTTCCGCAACGATGCTGCCGATGCGCTCGGGCGGGATCGCAATCGCGCGCAGGACATCGCGATGCTCGCGGACCTGCTGGCAGGTGACGATGCCCTGATCCACGAGGAGCTTCTTTTCGGTCTTCCTGAGCGTCGTCAGCGTGGTGACCGGATAGACGCCGGTCGCAATGATGCGGTCGTAGAGGCTGCCCTCCTCAGGGTAGCTCCAGCCGAGGAGCTGGATACCCGAGCAATTCGCGAACTGCACGGCGTCGCGCGTGAATTTGGTATTGGTGATAAGGAAGCCGTGGTCTACCGGACAGGTCTTCTGCGACGACGGATCGCAGTTCCAGATATCATCGAATCGCGCCTTCACATAGAGGGCGACCTTTACGTCGGTCTTGTAGCCCGGGTCGTTATGGTACTTGAGCTCGGCCGCGAGGAACTCCCCGCCGCGCTTCGCGTATACGTCCACCTCGTGCGAGACGCATTTCCCCGGGATGACCCGGCGGTATTCCACGTCCCACCCCTCCATCTTGAAGAGCTCGGCGACATAGTTCTCGAACGGATGCCCGGACGGGCCGAATTCGAACAGAGCACGGCGCAGACTGTAGCGCGCTGCTGCAGGACGGGCGTCATGCCGCAGCATCTGAAAGGCGCGGCGGTAGATCTCTTGGGTCTGGGAGCCTGGCGCGATGGAGGCCTCGATGGTGTGACGAATGCGCTCGGCGGTGTGCGGAGTCGCCCCTGCACGCCGCAGGGACCATTCGAGCTTCATGCCGTCGAACTGTTCGACGGTTCCGTCGGTCTTTACGATTTCAACGGGCATTACTCGATGATACCACCGCCGATAACGGTATCGTCCTGATATACGACGAGAGACTGCCCGCTCGCGACGGGCTCCGGCAAGGCTTCGATCGGCGTGAATACATTTCCGGCGAGCGTTCCTTCGATGAGCGGGCCGTGGTACCGGTACTGCGCGGCCAGCAATTCCTCGGGATCGGCGTCCGAGAACCAATTTGTCGCGGAGAGCGCGATGCTCGACCGCTGTTCCGGCTTCGCGCGCTCGGTACCGACGGTTAGGGTATTCGCACGGATATCCTTCCGGAGCACGTACCACGGCCCAGGAGGCGCATCCGTAAGCGCGATGCGCTCGCCGAGAGTGTGCAGGAGCGCGCCGTCATGGATTCCGATCGGGTTCCCCGCTTCATCGCGCGCTTCGCCGGGCTCGCTTCCTAGCTCCGCCCGCAGGAAGTCATCCATCGAGACGGGGCCAAGGAAACAGATGCCCTGGCTGTCCTTTTTCCCTGCATTCGGCAGGCGGTAGCGCGCCGCGAACGAGCGGACTTCGCTCTTCTCCATACCGCCGAGCGGAAAGAGCGCCACCCTAAGCGCGTCCGGCGCGATGGCCCAGAGGAAGTAGCTCTGATCCTTTGCAGGGTCCACCCCACGGAGCAGGCGGCCGTCTTCGTGGCGCGCGTAGTGACCGGTCGCGAGATGGTCGCCGCCGTGGGTCCGTGCGAACGCGTGGAAGGCACCGAATTTTACGTCGCGATTGCACATGATATCCGGATTCGGGGTGCGACCGGCGCCGTACTCGCGGATGAGGTAATCAATGACCGAGCGCTTGTATTCGGCCGACGCATCAAGCGTATGGAACGGGATGCCCAAATGCGCAGCGACGCGCATGGCGTCCCGCCGATCTTCGGCCCAGGTGCAGGGCAGCTCGGGCGGGTACCAGCCCTTTATGAAGACGCCGACGACATCCGCTCCGGCATCCCTAAGGAGCGCTGCCGTAACGGCGGAATCAACACCGCCGGAAAGGCCGACGAATATTCTTTTGTTCCTCATTCCTTCCATAGGTCCTCCGTAGCATTTTTATATAGCATTCTTGACAGTCCGTCGAAAGTTGTAATGCTATAGGAAGCAGCACGCAACCGAAAGGAGGTGAGTTCTTTGGGAACGGTAATCCAGCGCATCCGGGTTAGTATCCCAGCGCATAAAACCCTTCGCATCTACGACCCCCAAGGACCTGCAAAACCGGTCATCCGCGGCAAAGTAGAGCTTGAAGGAGTGGTACGCAGTATCAATGGCGTCGAGTGGGTGATCTTCCCCACGCAGCGCGGGTACGGCATCCCGATCAACGATGAGGAGGAGAAATCCTCGGTTGACTACGATCTGGAACTTGCCAGCAAGTACGACGGCATCACCTATAAAAGAATTCGTGAGGAAACGAAAACGAAGGAGAGGGCATGATACGCTCCACAACCACCAGTAGCCGCGAGCATATTTGCTCGCGGCTTTTCTATTTCAGGTACCGCTTCTCGTTCGCGACGTGCTCGTCAAGGGTCTTCGCATAGTGCATCTGGCCGTCGGAGCCGGTGAGGTAGTAGAGGTAGTCGGTGGCTTCCGGCGTGAGCGCCGCGTCGAGCGATACCTCGCCCGGATTATTAATCGGTGTGGGTGGGAGGCCGCGGTACCGGTAGGTATTGTAGGGAGAGGTGCTTTTCAGGTCTGACGCGGCCGGCACATAGCCGGTCGTACCGTGGATGTAGCTGAATGCCGCATCCACCTGAAGCGGCATGCCGATGGCGATGCGATGCCAGAGGATACCGGCGATGAGACGCTTATCCTCAAGCGTCTTCCCTTCTCCCTCAAGGAGGGACGCCATGATCACGATATCGCGTTCCGAATGTCCGGATGAGGCGATCGCGGCTCTATATTTCTCTATATGGACGCGATAATTCGCCTGCATCGTAGCAAGCGCCTCCGCTTCGCTCGTGCTTGCCGCGAAGAAATACGTATCCGGGAAGAGCGTGCCTTCGTTCGGTAGCGCGAGTGCGTTGAAGCGCTCTGCACCGAATCCCTGAATATCCGCAGCGAGCATCGTCCCCATCTGCCGCACCGTCGTGCCTTCCGGGAAGGTCACCCGGATGCCCGGCGTATGCGTCGTGCCGAACGCGAAATCGGAAGCCAACTGCAGCAGCCCTTCCGGCTCTGGGAACTGATAGGTACCGCTCTCGACGCCGTGCGCGCCCGGAGTGAGGCGCACGATGACCTTGAAGAGGAACGGCGACGAAAGGAGGTGCTTTTGCGCCAGATCGTTCGCTGCGCGCGTGATACTCTCGCCGTGCTCGACGACGATCGTCGCGGGGAATCCCGGCTGCGGCATGAGGAAGATCGCCCAGAGAATAGCGAAGGCAGCGACGACCAGGAGGATGAACACTAGGTACACGGCGCGCAGGCGGGCGACATGGATGGAAAGGGCCAGGAATACGGTCCGGAAGAGAAGCGGCATACAAAACCCTAGAGCGGGAGGTTCGACGGCGCACCGCTCGTCGCCGACTGGAGGCGCGGGATGGACGGGGTCGCCACGCCCGACGGTGGGATGTGGTAGATCGTCGTGTTCTCTTCCGTCTTCTTCATCTTCCAGTCGCCGATGTACGGCTCATTGAAGAAAGCACGGCGGCGATACACGTCCACGAGACCATGCGCGACATGCGCATGATGGATGCCCTTCGGGTCCTCCCAGGGCCAATCATCGAAATTCGCGAACCAGCGCGTGATGCCAAGCGACTCATATTCCGAGGAGATCGGTTTCCAGATATTGATGAGGTGGCCGATGACGCTGCCCTGGTACGCTTCCTCCGGTGCCGTGTAGAGCGCGCGGATGCCCACATCGAACAGCGGCTTCGAGAGTTTGCGCTCCAAGGCTTCCATCTGGAATTGCTCGCCCCGCGTCGGCGCGGTGTAGCTCTCTTCGGTGTAGCTTTTGCCAGTGACGGGATCGACTTTGGTGACCCGGCGCTTCGAGCCTTCACGCACGCCTTCGACCGCCTCGGCCTTCGCGTCCTTGATGGTGTACTGGCCGCCCTTCTTATTCTTCTTCCCTGCCCACTTCTCGTTCTTCGAGACGCGGATCATGATCTGGATCCAGAACTGCTCCTTGGGGCCGAGGGAGCCCAGGTACTCGATGATCTGCGCGAGCGGATCGATTTGCTCCTCGGGCTTCGCGAGCGGACCGGTCGGGTTCATGAACTCGATGTAGGTGCGGATCGGCCAGACGAGGCCGGAGCCCGTCTTATATTCCGCGCCCCATACATTGTTCGGCGCATGGGAGGGATCGGTGAGGAGCGCATAGTCGGTCGCTTCGACGATCTCCACGTCCGGGTACTGCGCGTAGATGGCCGATTCTACGCCGCGGCGCAGGCCCGCACGCGTGCGCACAAAGAAATGGATGTGGCCGCCCAAGGAGACGATCTCGAAGGACCAGGACGCGCGGATGGCTCCGTTCACGATGCGCTTCCACCATGTGGATTCGCCACCGGCGAGATGGAGCGAGGAGAAGACGGCTTCCATCGCAAGCGGCGTCTTGCGTACGTCGCGGGGAATGCGAACCTCGAGGAGGACGTATTCCTGGCGCGCAAGGAACGCCGCACGATTCGCGGAGACCCAGCGGAGGAACGCGAAACGGCCCAGAACGATGGGCAGCCAGACGGGAGAAGAGAGCGCGAGGAAGACGAAATTGCGCAGCGCCTGCGCCGGATCGAGCGTGAGGAACGCGAAGTTCGCGGCCGCGAAGGCGATGATGAAGGGCTGCACCGAGAGGTAGACGCCCTTGTCGTGCGCGAAATGGAGCAGGTCGAATCCGCCTCCGGATGACATGCGGCAAGTATAGCAAACGAAAAATCGCCTTTCGGCGATTTCGTGGATGCGCGTTAAGCGACGACGCTGTACTTCCCGTCGCGCTCTTTCTTGAAGTAGCGCGTGTCGTTCAGGTTCACGAGGATGGTGTTGTCCTTCACGTAGCGGACCTTCTTCACCGCCTCGATGACCTCATCGCGGGACATCGGGCGCTTCTTGAGGACGTCGCGGATGACGTCGCGGACGACGCCCGGCTGGTAGCCCCATTCGGCGAGCGCATAGAGGCCGCGGCCCACCAGCACGAAGCGGGAGTCCTTGATGAGCTCGTTGTGGGTGGTCGCGACATGGGCCTTCTTGGAGAAGGTCTCGGTGATCGCTTTGGCGACATCGGAGAAGTGCATCGGCTCGCCCTTCTTCTTGATGACGAGGTACGCGTAGTCGCGGATGCCCTTGGTGCGGATGGCCGGCGCGTGCGCCTTGCCCCACTCGGAGAGCGGGTTCGCAGCGATGTTCTTCGAGAGGGAGAGCCAACGCTTCAGGACCTCTTCGTTGCGGTAGGCGGCATTCACCTCCTTGAGCTCATCGAGGAAGCGGTTGATGATCTCGCCTTCAGGAAGCACTTCGGCGTCGTCGAGCTGGCCGTAGAGGCGGGTGAGCGCCGCATGCACGACGTCCGCCGTGTGGCGGTCCACGTGCCAGCGGGCATAGAAGTCATCGGTTTCGCGTTCGCGGAAGAACGCGGAGCCGACGACCAGGAGGAAGCGGAAGCGGTTGCGGCTCTTCTCGTCGGTGGCGAGCCCGGCAAGGAGCGCGTCCTCGGGGACGATGGCGCCCTGCGCCTCGACATAGGCGCGCAGTTCCTCGAACGAGCTCTCGCTCTCGCGGAAGGCGCGGGAGTGGCGGACCGCCTCGATACCGGAGGCTTCGATCTGGCGGACGCGTTCGCGGGTGATGCCCCAGCGCTCACCGATGGCCTCGAGGGTCTCGCGCTCCGCAGAGGTGCCAAGACCAAAGCGGAAGACGATGACCTCCCGAGCGCGCTCCGGAACCTCCGCGAGGAGCTTCTTTACGAGGCCTGCACTGTCGAAGGAGAGCTTCGCCGCCTTTTTCGCGGGAGCCTTTACCGGAGCTGCTTTTTTTACCATATTCCTAGGTTAAATGTTGTATAGTTATAACAACTAGGGTGAATTTCGTCAAATCCGTGGATTACACCACGATATTCAGAATCCTTCCAGGCACGTAAATGACGCGCGTGGGCTCCCCTTCCGGCAGGTGCGGGGCAACGGCTGGATTGGAACGGGCAGCGGTCAGTGCAGTCGCCTCGTCTGCGTCGGGGGCAAGCGCGATCTCGCCGCGTTTCTTGCCATTCACCTGCACGGCGACGGTTACTTCCGTAGCGGTAAGCAGAGCCGCATCGAATGCGGGCCAAGAAGCGGCATGCACGCTCCCCTCTTCCTTCAGCTGGTTCCAGAGATGGTCCGTAAGGTGCGGTGCAAAGGGTGCGAGAAGCTGGAGGAGGGTGAGGTACGCTTCGCGCGGCACGCGCTCGAGGGATTCAAGCTCGCGGACAAGCACCATGAGCCCGGAGACGGCGGTGTTGAGCTTGAAGCGATCGATGTCGCCGCCGATCTTCTCGGTCGCGGCGGCGAGCGTGCGGCGGAGCGATTCCGTCGGCTCGATGCCGTTCACCTTCCCGGCGAGCTGGTAGATGCGATCGAGGAAGCGACGCATGGCAACGGTACCGTCGAGGTTCCAGGGGTAGCTGCCCGGCTCGTTGTACGGGCCGATGAATGCGAGATAGAGACGCACCGCATCCGCACCAAATTTCTCGACGATCTCGTCGGGGTTGATGACGTTCCCCTTCGACTTACTCATCTTCTGTCCGTCGGGCCCGAGAATGAGACCGCGATTGAAGCGCTCGCGGAAGGGTTCCGATACCGGCGAGAGCGCGAGGTCATAGAGCGCCTTATTGAAGAAACGCGCATAGAGGAGATGCATCGTCGTGTGCTCGCTGCCGCCCGAGTAGCGGTCCACGGGCATCCACTTCTTCAGCATCGCCTGGTCGGAGAAGTCGTGCTCGTCGGTGGAATCGAGGTAGCGCAGGTAGTACCAGGAAGAGTCCACGAACGTATCGAGCGTGTCGTATTCCGGGGTCCAGCCGTCGCCAAAGATACGCTCGACGCGTTCCTTGAGCTCCTTCGAGGTCGCGAGCGGCGACTTCCCCGCGCCCGCAGCGCCCGGCGTGAAGTCCACATCCTCCGGAAGCGTCCACGGGAGATGCTCGGCCGGCACCGAGTGGGGATTCCCCTCCGGGTCATAGACGACCGGTATCGGGCAGCCCCAGTAGCGCTGGCGCGACACGAGCCAATCGCGGAGGCGATAGTTCTTCATGCGCGCGCCGCCCGCACGTTCGGCGATATCCCACATCGCTTCGCGATTGCCCCGGCCGCTCCACTCGCCGGAATCGAACAGGATTCCATCGCCGGTGTATGCGCGCTCGCTCTCGATGCGTTCGATGATGAGGGCGATCTCCGCATGCCGCATGCGCTCCGCAGCGATCTCGGCAAGGCTGAGCCACGCCGGCTCATGCCGCGCGAGCTCTTCCGCAGACACGCCGTCACGCTCATCATTTTCCAGCTCGAACAGGATGCTCGACCCGATCGCGACGCGGTTCTCATCCTTGTGCGCCGCATAGAAACGAGCTTGCACTGGACCGTCGAGGACGCGGACGAACTTCAGATTCTTGTAGCCCGTCTCCTCGGCGACCTCGCGGCGAGCCGCCGCAACCACGTCCTCTCCGGCATCGACACCGCCCGTGATGAAGGTCGTCCAGGGTTGCTCCTTCCATTTGAGCGCGAGATACTTCTCCGTCTTCGGGTCGCGGACGATGGCGAGGATGGTGCGCCGCGAGACCTCCGGTTTGCCCTCAACCGGCGGATTTCCCTCGTCGATTATGTCGGGTATGACGACATGCCGTATCGGCAGGCCGAATTTCTTGGCGAATGCAAAGTCGCGCTCGTCGTGCGCCGGGACGGCCATGACCGCGCCCGTGCCGTAGGAAGCGAGTACGTAATCGG
>CAZVJX010000021.1:0-10379 GCA_964627575.1 uncultured Candidatus Saccharibacteria bacterium | reverse complement strand
GCCGGCGGCGTCATCCCGCCGAACGCGACCCTCATCTTCGAGGTGGAGCTCGTGAAGGTCGGGCAGTAAGCGCGCGAATCATAAAAGAAAGACGCCCCGCGGAAAGCCGCGGGGCGTTTGGTACATGACTAGGAGCCTTGGTGCACGATCTGGCCGTTCTGCTGGACCCAGTTCATAAACGCGGGGCACCAGTCGTTCATGCTCTCGAGCCAGAACTCGTTCTGGTTGTACCAGAACCGGCTTTGGGCGAGCCAGAGGCCGGCCTCCATGTCGCCCTGGTCCAGCACCATCTTGTAGACGTACTGGTTGGCGAGGGAAGGGATCAGGCTGCCGAGGGCGTAGACGCCGCCGTACGGAGCACCGAACTTGATACCGGCAAGCACGTTGCCGCCGATTTCGCTCGCCGCTGCACCTAGCAGGATGCCGTTGCGCTTGTTGCGGACGTTCTTGCGCGACGCCTCGACGGCGTCGGCTTGGCGGCGCAGATCGTTGAGGGCGAGCTGCTGGATGCCGGCGCGACCGCACAACTTCACGTCCTGGACGACGAGCTGACGGACGCGTTGGTCCCCATACTGCTTCACCGCGTTCTGAGTGCTGAGGAAGACAGGATCGCCGAGGTCGTTGGTCTTCTCGGCGACAGGTGCCAGGTTCGGCGGCAGAGTCCCACGATAGGTGAGGTCGTGCGTGTCGAGGTTGGCGGTCGGCGAGAGCTGGTGGTACTGCGCTTCGGCGACCGGATCGGGCGCGGCGCCCTTGAAGGTCTCCGGGCCGGAGGCGCAGGCCGACATGAGGCCGACGGTCGTGAGCGCGAGGACGAGCCCCAACGCTCGAAATTGCAATCGAACCATTAGGGTCTCTCCTTACGTAATTGGAATCGGTGCGAGCCATGCTCTACCCACATGCTGGGAAGAACAGTTCTAACGTCATTGTATACATTATGTTTTTAACTGTGTCAAATAAGGGAAAGGAGAAATAACGCGTACCTTGAGCCTACGGTGCCGTCCCTGAAGCCCGGATGAACGCGCGTTGTGGTATACCAAGGATAATGCAGCGGCCAATATCTTTCACCATCCATACGCGCTCCGGACGAGCGCGTACCGGCACCCTTACTACCCCGCATGGCGTCATTGAGACCCCAGCCTTCGTGCCGGTGGGTACCAAGGCCGGGGTGAAGGGCGTGCTCCCGAAGGAACTTGCCGCGCTCGGCGCCCAGGTGGTGCTTGCCAATACCTATCACCTCTACCTGCAACCCGGGCCGGAGATCGTGAAGCAGGCGGGCGGCCTCGGCGCGTTCATGGGGTGGAATGGACCCACCATGACGGACTCGGGCGGCTTCCAGGTCTTCTCGCTCGGTGCGGCCTTCGGGAAGAACGTCACCAAGATCGCGAAGGGAGAAGAGAATACAAACGATCAGGGTGTTTCGGTTTACGACACAGACGTACAGAGTCAACACGGTCAACTCGCCATTATTGATGAGGAGGGCGTGACCTTCACGTCGCATCTGGATGGCACCCTCCATCGCTTCACGCCGGAGCGTTCCGTGGAGATTCAGCAGGCGCTCGGTGCGGACATGTTCTTCGCGTTCGACGAATGCACGAGCCCGACTGCCGACTATGAGTACCAGCAGGATGCGATGCGCCGCACGCACCGGTGGGCGGAACGCTCTCTGCGGGCCCATCGCCATAACCTCGACGCGAATCGCAAACAGGCCATCTTCGGCATCGTCCAGGGTGGCCGCTACACGGATCTACGGCGCGAAAGCGCTCGCGAGATCGCGAGTATGGACTTCGACGGCTACGGTATCGGCGGCTCCTTCAGCAAGGAGGATATGGAGGGCGCGCTCCAAGCCGCGATTCCCGAACTCGCGGAGGAGAAGCCGCGCCATTTCCTCGGCATTGGCGAGCCGGGCGATATCCTTCGGGGTATCGCTGAAGGCATGGATCTTTTCGACTGCGTCGCGGCGACGCGCATCGGCCGGCATGGCTCCATCTATACGAAGCGCGGCATCATCCACCTGAAGGGCGAAAAATTCCGCAACGATTTAGGGCCACTCGATCCGGAAACGCTCGTCCCGGGTACGGAAGGGTTCACGCGGGCGTACGTATCGCACCAGGTGCGCGCGGGCGAGATGATCGGCTCCATCCTCTGTTCCCTCCATAACCTCGGCTTCATCCTCCAGCTCGTGGATGGCGCGCGCGAGGCGCTCAGGAGCGGTACGTTCGAGGCCTACCGCGAGGAGTTCGTGCGCAATTATTACCGATAGATAAAGGCCGGATCTGGACGATCCGGCCTTCGTACTAATGGCGCCGCGACCGGTTATACCGGGTCAGGTCCTTGAAGAGGAACGGACGCCAATTCGTGGCGATGGCAGGGAAGACTTCCTTCATAAGCAGGCGGTACGCCGCTGGCTGCATGCTCCGGAGTGCGAAGGCCTTGCCGAAGTCAGCGATCCATTCCCTGCCTTCGAAATGGCAGAAGAAGAGGCCCTTCCTCGCAAGGCCGTGAGTCGCGTTGCAGGCAGCGGACCTGAGCTCGAAGGCGCCGTGGGCGATGCGCCCGGAGAATGGCGACCGATCGAGGCAGCCTATGCCATTCTTCCGCTCGTCACGCGGTCCCGTAAGCCACGCATGCGCAAGCCTCGGGTGATGCTTGAGGACGTTCTGGACTCTGAACGGGATCGGCTTTCGCCGGACTGGAAGCGCCTGGCGCATGGTGGTTCCTTTCTTTCTCTATCGAAAATCTAGCACCATTGCCGTCCCAAAGGTAGACTGCCTGGATGGAGGGTCAATTCACCATACACCAGCCGTTCCCGCCGGCGGGCGACCAGCCGCAGGCGATAGAGAAGCTCACCGAGGGGGTGAAGAAGGGACTGCGCCATCAGGCGCTCTTAGGCGTGACCGGCTCGGGGAAGACGTACACCATCGCGAACGTCATCCAGAACATCGGGAAGCCGACCCTGGTGATGGCGCACAACAAGACGCTCGCCGCCCAGCTCGCGCAGGAGTACCGCGAATTCTTCCCGGAGAATGCGGTGCATTACTTCGTTTCCTACTACGACTACTACCAGCCCGAGGCCTATATCGCGCACTCGGACACCTATATCGAGAAGGAGGCACAGATCAATGCCGAGATTGACCGGCTGCGCCATGCGGCGACCCAGGCCTTGCTCACCCGCAAGGACGTCATCATTGTCGCCTCCGTCTCCGCTATTTACGGGCTCGGATCGCCTGAGAATTACGAGAAAGTGCATGTGAAGCTAGTTTCGGGCGGGAAAGGCGACCGTGCTTCGCTCATCCGCAAGCTCGTCGGCATTTATTTCGAGCGCACGACCGCCGATCTCGAGCCGGGCAAAATCCGCGCGGTGGGGAATGCGGTCGAGGTCATGCCGGTGAACGAGCGCGCCATCTATAGGATCACGTTCGACGGCGACACGATCGCGCATATAGACGCGCTCGACCCGGTGTCCCGCGCGAAAACCGGCGAGCCCGAATCCCTTTTCATCTTCCCGGCGAAGCACTTCGTGTCGAGCGAGGACGAGCGCAATCGCGCCATTGAGGACATCCGGCGCGAGCTCGATGAGCGCCTTGCGACGCTCAAGCGCGAGGAGAAGCCGCTCGAAGCAGAGCGCCTGAAGCGCCGCACGCTCCATGATCTCGCGATGATACGGGAGGTGGGCTACACCGGAGGCATCGAGAACTACTCGCGGCACTTCGACGGCCGCGCGCCCGGAGAGCCGCCGCATACGCTCCTTTCCTATTTCCCGCACAAGAAGGACGGGTCCGCCGACTTCCTCACGGTGCTCGATGAATCGCATGTGACCGTCTCGCAGATAGGCGGCATGTACGCCGGCGACCGGTCGCGGAAGGACGTGCTCGTCGAGCACGGCTTCCGTCTCCCTTCGGCGCGCGACAATCGCCCGCTCAAGTTCGAGGAATTCGAGGAGCGCATCGGGCAGGTCATCTATACCTCCGCGACGCCCGGCACGTACGAGAAGGAGCACTGCGTGCCGCCCGACGGCCAGGTCGTGGAGCAGATCATTCGCCCGACGGGTCTGGTGGATCCGGAGCTCACGGTCCGTCCGGTCACGGAGGAGGGCGACTTCCCTGGCCAGATCGCCGACTTCATCGAGGAGGCAGGCGTCGTCATTGCGCGCGGAGGACGCGCGCTCGCGACCACGCTCACGAAGCAGATGGCCGAGGACCTTTCGCAATTCCTGCGCGAGAAGGGCCATAAGGCGGAGTACCTCCATTCGGACGTGAAGACCATCGAGCGCATCGAGATATTGACCGCGTTCCGCAAGGGCGACTTCGATATCCTGGTGGGCGTGAATCTCCTGCGCGAGGGCCTCGACCTGCCGGAGGTGGAGCTCGTGGGCATTCTCGACGCCGATAAGGAAGGATTCCTCCGTTCCGAGACCTCCCTCATCCAGACCATCGGCCGTGCGGCTCGCAACGTGCTCGGGCGCGTCATTCTCTATGCCGACCAAATGACCGGAAGCCTCGACCGCGCCATCAGCGAGACGAATCGCCGCCGCGAGCTGCAGATGGCTTACAACATGGAGCACGGCATTACGCCGCAGACGGTGAAGAAGCAGATACGCGATATCGCCGAGTCGCTCCGCAGCGAGCATCAGAAGACCGTGGAAGGCATGCTCGCGCTCGATGTGTCGCTCTATCGCGAGGATCCCGAGGCATTCCTTAAGGAGAAGCGCCGGCAGATGGCCGACGCGGTCGAGCAGCTCGACTTCGAGACCGCTGCCGTGCTGCGCGACGAGATCTATGTGCTTGAAGGGAAGGAACCGGTCGGCGCACCGCCCAAGCGCGCGCGCCGCCGAGGGAAGTAGGGAATCGGCGTTGATTACCGGCGTAGCGCCGCATGCACGGTGCTACGATTGATGCATGTCGGCGCGTTCGCTCCTTACCGCGTTGTTCGGTATATCGCTGCTCCTTATCTGCGCCTTCACGGTGGTGACGTTCCAGATACTCTGGGATCTCCTCGGTCCCTTCCTGCCGGACACCATTACGGTGTTCGAGCACGCGTATCCTACGCTCGGCGTCATCTACGTGGCTGCCGCAATGCTCTATACCCTCATCGCGCTCCTCTTCTGTTTCCTCTACCTCCTTCTCGACCGGTCCATCATCACGCCGGTGAAGGCCGCAAGCATCGCCATGCATGAATTCTCGGCGCATGGGCGGCAGGTCATCCTGCCGAAGCTCGATCGCTCCATCCGCGAGGTGGCGTCGTTCGTGGATGCCTTCCGCGGATATACGGATAACGTCGAGAAGGTGCATGAGCGGGATATGGAGATCTCACGCATGAAGTCTGATTTCATCTCGACGGCCGCGCACCAGCTGCGCACGCCGATGACTGGTATCCGCTGGTCCCTTGAGGCACTTGAAAAGACGCCGATTACCGAAGAGCAGCGTATCCTCATCGAGAGCGCGGCGGACAAGAGCCATGACCTGGTGGGCATCATCGGGACCCTGCTCGACATCTCGTCCATCGAATCGGGGAAGTACAAGTACAAATTCGAGCCGATGGATGCCGCCGAGCTCGTTGAGGAGATCACGCACGATTTCCTGCCGCTTGCGCAGGCGCGCCAGATTTCGCTCTACTACGCCAAAGGAAATCTCCCGCTCGCGAGGGTCAAGGCGGACCGGGACCGCATCAAGTGGATCCTCAACAACCTGGTCGAGAATGCCATCCGCTACACTCCCGCCGGCGGTTCGGTGCAGCTCTACATCGATGCGGGCTTCGGGCGCCTCTTCGTGCACGTGAAGGATACCGGCATCGGGATAAAGCAGAACGACCGGGCGAACATCTTCGAGCGATTCTATCGGGCCCAGAACGCGGTTCAGAAGGAGAATGCCGGGAACGGCCTCGGACTCTATATCGCCCGCACCATCGCCCGCGACCACGGCGGCGACCTCAATTTCGAGGCGAATACGGAAGGGCCGGGCACCACATTTACGCTGTCGCTGCCTATTGTGAATTAGGGCGGGGCAAGGGTACACTGCGGCAATGGAAACCCAATTCATCCTGGTGGTCGAGGACGACCCGATCCTCAAGAACCTGCTGGGACATATGCTCGCGGGGAAATACCAGACCCTGTACGCGAGCGATGGCAATGAGGCCATCGAGCTGTTCGAGCAGAACAAGCCGCGCCTCGTCCTCCTCGATATCATGCTCCCCACGGTGGACGGCTATACCGTCCTCAAGACCATCCGCTCCCGCACCGATGAGTACAAGAGCGTGCCCGTCATCATGGTCTCGAACCTCGGCCAGCAGACCGATCGCACTAAGGCCCTCGAACTCGGCGCCACCGACTACCTCGTGAAGGCGGAAGTGCCCATCGAGGATATTCTCAATAAGATCGAAGAGGTGCTGGGCAAGGCCGCGGCTGCGCCCGTCGCCGACGCTCCGGCCGCGTAACGCCGTTGTGCTATACTGCCTGGGTACCGGTCCCGCCACGGACCGGCCCTCACCCTATCCATGGCTACCAAGAAGACAGAGGGGCATGCGCACGAACAAGCACGCGGAGAAGACTGGATCCGCGTGAAGGGTGCGCGTACCCATAACCTGAAAGGCATCGATGTCGAATTCCCGCGCGGCGCGATGACGGTCGTCACCGGCCTCTCCGGCTCGGGCAAGTCCTCGCTCGCCTTCGACACCATCTTCGCCGAGGGCCAGCGCCGCTACGTCGAGTCCCTCTCGGCATATGCGCGCCAGTTCTTGAATCAGATGCAGAAGCCGGATGTGGACGAGATCTCCGGCCTCTCGCCGGCCATTTCCATTGATCAGAAGTCGCGTTCCAACAATCCGCGCTCCACGGTCGCGACCGTGACCGAGATCTACGATTATCTCCGCGTCCTCTACGCGCGCGCCGGCCAACCGTACTGCACCAACCATGACGTGCCCATTTCGAAGCTCTCCAAGGAGGAGATGATCGGGCTCATTCAGAAGCGCATCCGGGAAAAGACCGGCGGCGACAAGGTGAATATCATGGATGTGTCCCTCGATCGCAGCCAGGTCACGATCTATGCGCCAGTGGTGGTGGGCCGCAAGGGCGAGTACTACCAGCTCCTCTACGATCTCCTCGGCAAGGGCTACGAGAAGGTCGTCATCGACGGCGCGCTCCACTCGCTGCGCGAGAAGGTCGTCCTCGACCGCAACAAACGCCACGACATCGATGCGCAGGTGGATTCCATCTTCGTCTCGGAGTTCGTGCGCACGCCGGACGCGGCGCGGGAGCGCCTCTCGGAGGCGCTCGAGCTCGCGCTCAAAGAGGCGGACGGGCTCGTGAAGATCAAGCACGCGGACGGCACCATCGAGACGCTTTCGTCGAAGTTCATCTGCCCCGAGGACGGCGTCTCGTTCCCCGAAGTGGAGCCGCGCCTCTTCTCGTTCAATAGTCCGTACGGCGCCTGCCCGGCCTGTAACGGCCTCGGCACCAAGTCCCTCTTCTCGGAGGAGCTCTGCCCGGTCTGCGAGGGGAAGCGCCTGCGTCCCGAGGCACTCCGCGTCTACCTCTCGGGCCGGAATAACCCGAAGATCAATAACGGGCTCGGCATCAACGCGGTGGACTTCACTAATTTCTCGATCCGCGAGGCGAAGGAGTTCATGGACCATCTGGAGCTTTCGGAAATGCGCGCGGAGATCGCGTACCCGATCATCAAGGAGATCACGAGTCGCCTCGATTTCATGCTGAACGTCGGGCTCGACTACCTGACGCTCAATCGTTCGGCGGCGACGCTTTCGGGCGGTGAAGCGCAGCGCATCCGCCTCGCTTCCCAGCTCGGCACCGGACTCGTGGGCGCGCTCTACGTGCTCGATGAGCCGACCATCGGACTCCACCAGCGCGACAACGATCGCCTCATCGATACCCTCGTCTCGCTCAAGGAGCTTGGCAATACCATTCTCGTGGTGGAGCACGACGAGGACACCATCTACGCCTCCGATTATCTCGTGGACATCGGGCCGGGCGCGGGCACCCACGGCGGGAACGTCGTCGTCTCCGGGTGGCTTGAGGACCTCCTGACCGCGCCTAAGAACGACAGCGGGTCGGCGACCCTCGCGTACCTGCGCGAAGAGGACGAGATACCGGTTCCGGAGGAGCGCCGCACGAGTGAGAAAGGCAGCATCAAGGTGAAAGGCGCGACGCTCCATAACATCAAGAACCAGAACGTCGAGATCCCGCTCGGTCGCCTGGTCTGCATCACCGGCGTCTCCGGATCGGGGAAGTCCACGTTCCTGTACGACATTCTCCACCGGAACGTCGCCGCGCGATTCGCGAAGCGCCAGGTCAAGCTCGAGCATGTGGCCGACATGACCGGCACCGAGTACCTCGGCCGCACCGTCCTCATCGACCAGTCGCCCATCGGCCGCACGCCGCGCTCCAACCCGGCGACGTACACCGGCGCCTTCACGCATATCCGCGATCTCCTCGCGGCGACGCCGGAAGCCCGCGCGCGCGGCTGGAAGCCGGGCCGGTTCTCGTTCAACGTCGCCGGCGGGCGCTGCGAAGCCTGCCAGGGCAACGGCCAGATCGCGGTGGAGATGCACTTCCTCCCGACGGTCTACGTCACCTGCGACGTCTGCAACGGCACGCGGTACATGAAGGAGACGCTCGAGGTCCGCTACCGCGGCAAGAATATCTACGACATCCTCCAGATGACCATCGAGGAGGCGGAGGAGTTCTTCAAGGACATCCCGGCCATCGCGGAACGTCTCGAGCAGCTGAACGCGACCGGGCTTCAGTACCTCACCCTCGGGCAATCGGCGACGACCCTTTCGGGCGGCGAGGCGCAGCGCGTGAAGATCGCGTCGGAGCTCTACCGACCGACGACGATGAAGACGCTCTACCTCCTCGACGAGCCGACGGTCGGTCTCCACTACGACGACGTGAAGAAGCTCATCGACATCCTCCAGGAGCTCGTCCGCCGCGGGAATACGGTCGTCGTCATCGAGCATAACCTCGATGTCATCAAGTCCGCCGACTGGCTCATCGACTTCGGTCCGGAGGGCGGCACGGGCGGCGGCAAGATCATCGCCAAGGGCACGCCCGAGGACATCGCCGCGACCGACGGGTCCCATACGGGGACGTACCTCGCGAAGCTCCTCACCAAGCACGCGAAGCGCAAAAAGAAGCAGCAATAATTTATATGTAGGGCGTGTTAGCATAGAACTTTGGAGGGTTGTTCTCCCACTCTAGGAGGTCGGAATGCGCGAATATCCGTTCACGAAAAGCCGCCGGCCCTCATGGGACGTGAATGGCGGTAAATGGTACGTATCTTCTACGCCTCCGCGTAACGGTGAGCCATGGAAGATGGAGCGCTGGAAGCCCAGCATCAACGCTATCTGCGAGCCGCTCCTCGGCTCTACCAGGCGTTCGAGGGAAACGAACCTTATCGAGGTCCGCTACCCGACGCCTGACCGCGCCATAGAGCTCTACTGCGAAGGCATCGAACTCGTTCGCGTATTCGGTGAGCCAAGCGATCTTGTGTCCCTCGCGCTTCATCGCACCTACGTCGCGCCGGATTGGCTCGACGACAACTGGATGGACGTCGCCTTCTTCAACACCGCCATCGACCTGGGTATCCACGGGATACAGTGGCTCTCGCTCGCCGAGCGCATGCCGGAACATTCATGGATACGGGGTGCGTGCGTACGCCGCTCGCACGGCTGCCAATCAGCTGCTTAGTCAGACACTGGACCCGTCATCGAGCGGGTCCTCCTCTTTCCCAGGCGCGCAAAGATAGATAGGATTCCCTTATGCAGCGGGAGAACCTGAAAAAATACGATCTGCCCGATTGCCCGGGCGTGTACCTGTTCACGAAGGGCAGGGGGAAGGCGAAGAAAATCCTGTACGTGGGGAAGGCGACCTCCCTGCGGGACCGCGTGCGCTCCTATTTCGACGACGATCTCATTGCGACCCGCGGTCCGCGCATCGTGGATATGGTCACGGTCGCCGACGGGCTCATGCACGAGACGACCCCGACGGTGCTCGAGGCCCTCGTGCGCGAATCGGCGCTCATCCGCGAGCATCATCCGTCCGCGAACGCGATGGGCAAGGACGACAAGACCTTCCTCTATGCGTGCATCACCGACGAAGAGATACCGCGCGTGCTCGCTATCCGCGGCAGGGACATCGATTTCAAAGCGAAGCGCTCGGGAACGACGAAGCTGAAGGCCATGCATGGCCCCTTCCCGTCCGGCTACCAGCTGCGCGAGGCGCTTCGCCTCATCCGGCGCATTTTCCCGTTCTATGACACGCCGCGGCCTATCGTCGCAGAGGCAGGGGAGCTCGGTCGGCGCGTAGACGGCGGCAACAAGCACCTGCAGGCGAAGGTCGAGTTCAATCGGCAGATCGGCCAGTATCC
>CAZVJX010000020.1:5217-10400 GCA_964627575.1 uncultured Candidatus Saccharibacteria bacterium | reverse complement strand
CGTCGCGGGCGGCGTCCGCCTTGCGGTAGTACGCATCGATGTAGCCGGAGGAAAGCACGAAGGTGCCGAGCAGGATGCGGCGGGTCGGTTCCGGGCCGAATCCTTCGGTGCGCGAGGCGAGGTAATCGTCAAGAAGCGTATCGCCGCGCTTCGCGTGCCCGTAGCGGATGCCGTCGTAGCGCGCGAGGTTCGTGGACGCTTCCGCCGGCATGATGACGTAGTAAACCGGGAGCGCATAGCCGGAGGTAGGCAGCGAAACCTCGACCACCGTGTGGCCGTCACTCTTCAGTTTCTCGAGAGCCGCATCAAAATTGGCACGCACGTCCGCATCGAGTCCTTCGGTAAGCAGGTGGTACGGCACGCCGATCGTGAGCGTCTCCCCTGCCTCCTTCCGAGGATACGTGTCGTCCGTAATGGTGGTCGCGTCGAGCGGATCGGTGCCGCGGATGACGTCGTAAAGTGCCTTCGCATCAGCGACGGTCTTCGTGAGCGGGCCGATCTGATCGAGAGACGAACCCATGGCGATCGCACCGGCCCGCGAGACGCGACCGTAGGTCGTCTTGAGGCCCACGATGCCGCAGTGCGCGGCCGGCTGGCGGATGGAGCCGCCGGTGTCGGTGCCGAGCGCAGCAATCGCAAGGTGCGCGGCGACCGCCGCGGCCGAGCCGCCGGAGGAGCCGCCCGGGACGCGCGTCGCGTCATGCGGATTCTTGGTCGGACCGAAGGCCGAGTTCTCGGTCGAGGAACCCATCGCGAATTCGTCCATGTTCACGCGCCCGAGGAAGAGCGCACCCGCCTCGCGGAGCTTCGTAATGACGGTCGCGTCGTAGGTCGCGCGGTAATTGTCGAGCATGCGGCTCGCCGCGCTCGCGACCTGACCCTCGATAAGAATATTGTCCTTCACCGCCAGCGGAATACCGCACAGAAGCGGCGCGGCATCGCCCTCGCGCTCGAGACGCTCCTGCGCTGCCGCGATGGCTGCCTCGTCCGCCGCAAAGAGCTCGAGATAGGCATTCAGTTCCGGATTCTTCTCCTTCGCTGCTGAAGCGCAGGCGTCCCACAGTTCGCGCACGGTGAAGCCGCGCGCGCGCAGCCCCTTCGCCGCGTCGGTGAGCGAGAGTTCGTTCAACGGCTTAATCATAATTAATGATCTGCTTCACCTTAAGATGATTGCCCTCGCGATCCGGGAACTGCGCGGTGATCGCTTCGGTGTACTTCCCTGCCGCATGCGGCTCGCCGTCCTCACGCATCACGTTGCGGACTGCCGAAATGGGACGCTGATCGCTCTTCGGGAGCGAGAGCTCATCGAGCTTCCCTACGTACGCGAGGATATGGTCGAACTCGCTCGCGAACGCGGCGAGCTTCTCCTCGGGAATGCTCACGCGCGAGAGCGCGGCGAGCTTCTTTACGTCTTCAGCGGATGCCATATGGACGCACTCTACCACGACCTAGGCGCCCGCGCGTCGGCGCAGTTCCGCCTCGTCCACGACCGGAATACCGAGCCCCTCTGCCTTCGTGAGCTTGCTGCCGGCGCTCTCGCCTGCCACGACGAACGCCGTTTTCTTCGATACCGCGCTGACAGCCGTGCCGCCCGCCCGGCGCACGAGCGCTTCCGCTTCCTCGCGCGACAGCGTCGGCAGCGTGCCGGTGATGACGACGCTCTGGCCCCTCAGCGGTCCCCCCTCCTGCTTCGCGACCTTCTCGATGGAGAGGTGCTCGAGGAGGCGTGCGAGCATCGCCCCGTTCTCGGCGTCGCGCAGCCACGCATGCACCGACTCCGCAACGATGGGACCGATTCCTTTCGTTTCCGCGAGTGTTTCGACGGCCGCCGCCTGGAGTTTCGCGAGGGTGCCGAACTCCGTCGCGAGCAGGTGCGCGGTTTCCTCGCCCACATGGAGGATGGAGAGTCCCACCAGGAGCCGGTCGAGCGCCACGCGGCGCTTCTCGGCAATCGCGGCGATGAGGTTGGTGGCGGATGTCTCCTTAAAGCCCGGCAGCGCAAGGAGCTCATCCTTCGTGAGATCAAAAAAGTCATCGTAATCGGAGACGAGCTCATGCTCCATGAGCAGCTGCACCGTCTTGTGTCCCAACCCCTCGATATCGAGCGCCGACTTGCCGGCAAAGTACGCAAGCTTACGCAGCCGTTCCTCGAAGGAGCCACCGACCTTGCAGCGGTACGCGGCCATGCCCGGCACGCGTTCGATGGCGCCGTCGCCGCCGCACAGGGGCGAATGCTTCGGAAAGCGCCACTTCTTCTCCTTGCCCGTGCGGAGTTCCGTGAGCACCTGGACGACCTCGGGGATGATGTCGCCGGCCTTCTGGAGAATGACCGTATCGCCGATGCGGATATCCTTCTCTATGATGAAATCCTCGTTGTGGAGCGTGGCACGCGCGACGGTGGTGCCCGCAACTGCTACCGGCGCCAGATGCGCGACCGGCGTCAGCACGCCGGTACGCCCGAGCTGGAGCGCGATGTCTTCGACCACGGTGGTCACCTGCTCCGCCGGGAATTTGAGCGCGATCGAGAAGCGCGGCCCCTTGCCGGTATACCCGAGCGCGTCCTGGCTCGCGCGGCCTTCGAGCTTCAGCACCACGCCGTCGAGCTGGTAGTCGATCGCTTCGCGCTTGCCGCCCTGCCAGTCATTCCAGTACGCGAGCACTTCATCGAGCGAATCGGCATGGATATGGTGCGGATTCACCGGAAGCCCGAGTGCTTTGAGGTAGTCGAGCTCGCCGGTCTGCGTGTCCGGAAGCTCTTCGCTTGCCGCATCCACGTCGTAGAGGAACGCCGCGAGGGGACGAGCGGCGGCGATGGCGGGGTCGAGCTGCCGCAGGCTGCCGGCCGCCGCATTGCGCGGGTTCGCAAACAGCGGCTGCCCGGCCGCCTCCCGTTCTTTGTTGAGCGCCGCGAGGCCCGAACGGGTCATGTAGATCTCCCCTTCCACAACGAGATCCACCGGGCGCGACAGCTGCGCGGGAACGGAACGGATGGTACGGACGTTGTGGGTCACGTCCTCGCCCACGACGCCGTCGCCGCGGGTCGCGGCCGTGACGAGCGCCCCCTTTTCGTAGGTGAGCACGATGTGGAGCCCGTCTATCTTGAGCTCGACGTCATAGGACGGGGACGGATGCGCTCCCGCTTTCTCGAGGCCGCGCCGCACGCGGTCGTCGAACGCGCGCAGCTCCTCCTCGGAGAACGCGTCGTCGAGCGACCACTGCGGCACCCGGTGCCGCACTTTCTTCAGTTGCGGCAGGACGCTTCCGGAGACCCGCTGTGTCGGCGAGTCCGGTGTCCGGAGCGTCGGGTACTTCCCCTCGAGTTCCGCGAGCTCGTGCTTCAAGGAATCGAGCGCTTCGGGCGAGATCGGCGACTCGTCCTGCTCGTGGTAAAGCGTACGGTATTTGTCTATCGTTTCGCGCAGCTGCGTGGCGCGTTCCTGGATGTCCTTAGGCACCTTCATGCCTCCATTGTAGAGGGCGGCCCCCCTTCTGGGAATCGCCTTTCCTAGCCGCCGCGGTAGGTAACCTTGAGGCCGCGCTCGGTGCGGCGCGGATCGCTCGCGTTGCAGGTGCTGTAGCCGGTCGTGAAGATGCTCGTGTTATTGAGGTTGTCCTTCGTGACGGTCACTCTCCCGAGCGTGCCGCTTCCCTGGCAGGGGATGTAAAAAATGGTCGTGCGCGTCGTGCCGACTACCATCGTGGAGTTCGGGGCGGTCTGCGGGGAGATCGTCCGGAGCGCGCTGGAATTGTCCGGGCAGGTAAAGCCTCCCGTAAGGTACGGCGACGCGGTATAGGCGAAGGCGTTCTTCTGCTGGTCCCAGTAAAGCGCGCACTCCATGGCGGAATCGGCGGAATAGAATGCGTACTGCGACTGCTTCGCAGCGGAGGCGAGCACGACCTGCTTGTAGGTGATGTCGAGGAGCGCGAGCGAGACGGAAAGCACTACGGTCGTAAAGATGATGGCGATCAGGAGGGTGACGCCACGCGGAGCCGGTGAAGGATGGATCATAGCCAGTTCATGAGGGTCTCGGTCAGGGTGACCGAGGATGAGCCGTGATTGGTCCACCGCACCGTCACCGTTACCTGGGTAGAGGTCGCGGTGATGGCCGTCAGCCTGACCTGACGCGTGAAGCGCGTCGTCGGACCGCTTCCCTGCTGGTTGTAGAGCCCGGCGCTCGAGAGGTGGAGCGGCTGGCTCGAGCAGGTAGAGTCTTTGCAACCTGCCACGTTCTGCTGGCTGACGTCCACGACGCAGCCGTTGCCCCCGTAACAGACGGGGCCGCCATTACCATCGAGCCCGTAGAACCAGGACCGACTGCCGCCGTTATGGAGATCGTAGAGGAAATTGCTGTCCCGTACCGTGCGGACGTATTCCATGCCCTCCTGGGCGAGCGCGGTCGCGGCGAGCTCATCGCGCGCCTGGTAGGAGCTCGCAAGCACGCTTTGCGAGACGTAGAACGGTCCGATAATGGCGAACGAGAGCACCGTGATGGCGATCAGGGTCTCGACGAGCGTGAAGGCGCGGGGGTTCATGGTCATAGGTCAAGCAGGCGCTGGGTCGCGTTCTCCTCGATCGAGAAGGAGGCGACGCCGCCCTTATTGTCCGAATGCATCGTGCCGTTAATGGTGAAGAGCGCCTGCGGCTGCAGATCGTCGGAGTTGCCGACGCCGCGGACGTAGAATTTGAGCGAGTTGATGGTCACCGACGGGTCGGTGATGACGGTTCCGGCGGAACAGGCGGAACTGCCGACGAGGCGCTTAATGGTGTGGGTCGGCGCATCGAAGTAGTAGGAGACGGTCTTGCCGATGTTGGTGTCGCTGTAGGAGAAGCAGGTGCAGCTGCCGTCGGTGGAATTGCCGCCAGTCGCGACGCACTTATACCCGGTGCCCGTGCGCATACCGCGCGTCATCGCATCCACCGCGAACGAAAGGTTGTCCACGACCACGTTCACCGCGCGCGCCTGGCGATCGAGCGCAATGAGGTTGTAGTACGCGCTGGTCGCGACCAGCATGACGAGCGCAAAGAGCCCGACCGAGACGATCATCTCGACGAGCGTGAAGCCCCGATGCATGGTGCGTGCGGTTCTCATGGGCATGACTGGAGCGAGGTGGCTGGGCAGACCTGCGGGACCGACACCTGCCCCACCTGCGTGACGATGACGCACTTCTCGACGCCTTCGGGC
>CAZVJX010000020.1:0-5207 GCA_964627575.1 uncultured Candidatus Saccharibacteria bacterium | reverse complement strand
AGCGTGAAGCCCCGGAGCTGGGTCGGGCGATCGGTCATGGGCAGGTAGAGGTCGCGACCGATACCTCGCCCACGGAGGTAACGCAGATGAGGCGCGTGCCTCCCTGCGGCGCCTTGAGCGTTATCTGCGCGTCGGTGAGCGCGATGTTGCCTGAACCGGTAATCCCCGTTACGACGGAATCCGTATTGGGGCGCAGGTAGACGAGATCGAGGCCGGAAAGATACCCCGTTGAGGTGCAGCGCTGGACGCCACCTGAATCGTGTCCGCAGATATTCGTAAGAGTGAAGCCACGATTGAAGGTGTAATTTTGTACGGTCTCAATCTTGACGGTGTCATAGACGCAGTTGCCGGGCTTCGCGTCGGGGCTACCTGCCGGAGCCGTATGGCCCGGGCAGTACGCGCTCGCGGTCCCTGGCGCGGGCGGATAGACATCGGCGAAGATGATATAGCTCTTTGGGGTCGAGGGTGTGAAATGAACGCCGTAGGCGGCGTTAGGGACACCGGTATATGCGCGACTCGAGAGGCCGAACGTCTGCGCTTCGCGTATGGACAGCGCGACCGTGTAGGCCGTATCGGTGATCGTGAGCGAATTATCGAAATTCCCCTGCCCGACGAGGACAACTACCGAAAGAATGCCGATGATCGCGAGCACTACGATCATCTCGATGAGCGTGAAGCCGCGGGGCTCGGCGGGCGTCGCTAGAACGGTAGGATGTTCCATTGCGTGAAGAGGGCGAGGAGATAGCCAGCGGCGAGGAATGGCACGAAGGGTACCTCGATACCCATTCTATGGCCTTTCGGATGCGTCACCAATATCCCGATGCCGATAACTGCCCCGATCCAGAACGAGAACAGGAGGCCGGATACCGCGACCGAACCGGCCAGAAGCGAGAGCGCGAGCGCGACCGGAGCATCTCCGAGACCCATCCACCGGCCGCCGGAGAGCGCAAAAAGGAGGAAGAACGCGAGCCCGATGCTGCCCGCGATGATGAGGTGCACCGCGAAGGCGCTCGTAGCGCCGCTCTGTAGCCACGCGAAGCCGAACGAGGAGGCGATGAGTACCAGCGCCCAGGCAAGCGGCACGACCGTATGGCGCAGATCGTAGAGGACGATGACCGCCAGGAAAAAGAGCGAGACGAGCAGGAACGGGAGCGCCGCCGATAGCCCGAGAGAAAGGTAGGAGAGCGCGAACGAGGTGCCGAGGGCGAGCTCGGCAAGCGCGTACCGGGACGGGATGCGCGCGCGGCAGGTGCGGCAGGCGCCGCGCCATACCGCCCAGGAGAGTACCGGAACGAGATCCCACCCGTCGAGCGCGCGGCTGCAGGCGTTGCACCGGGAACGGCCGGCCCACCAGGGCTCGCCGGTATGCATGCGTTCGCTCACGACCGCCGCGAAACTCGCCAGTATCGCTCCCAAGATGCCGAACGCGAATGTAAGCAGCAGGGTCATGGCGCTAGGGGCAGCCGCAGGAGCTGCCGGAGATCGTCCCGATATCGTCGATGCCGCACTTCTTGCCGCTCGAGTCCGCGCACCAGTAAGTGGTATCGGGCGTGTAGTTGGAATCGGCCGGACGGGTGACCGCGACCGCGTAATCGGTCCCGTCGGCGTAGCAGGCCCGGACCGCACTGCCATTCTGCGCGTCTATGCCGGAGAACGCGGACTGGATATTGGTATCCGCATACATCCCTGCCGTACAGTCGTTGGCGCCCGCCGTGTCGCCGTAGCCGCCGGCGTCGCCGTAGTAGATGGCTGACTGCGCGACGACGGAGTCCATGTCGGTCTTAACCGCCGCGTCCTTCCCTTTCGCCCGAGCGGTATTGAGGGAGGCGAGCACGACCGAGGAGAGGATACCGATGATGGCGATGACGACGAGGAGCTCGATGAGGGTGAATCCCCTGGCACCGCTCGGCAGCTGCTGGGGGATGAAGCCGCGGGAATGCCTCATGCAAGCGGGTTACGGGCAGTACGCGGCAGCGGCGGCGCCGCCATGGAGCGCCGATCCGACCATGCTCGCGTTCGGTTCGCGTACCGGCTGGCCCCGCGAGTCCACGCACCACCAGTAGCCGGAATCGGCTTTGAGCTTGATGGCGACCGCCCAGCTTGCGCCGTTCTGCCCCACCGCCCAGTAGCCGCTCCCGCCTTCTTTCATCGCCTCCTTGAGGGCGCCGTTGATGGTCGCGTCGAGGAAGTAGACGCTCGTGCCCGAGCCAGGGACGCTCGTCTGCGCCGAGGTCTGGTTGATGGTGGGCCCGTAGGTATTGCTGTTCGTGTAGTAGAGCTCAATCTGGTTCTGGATGGTGTGGAGATCTGTCTTAATAGCCGCGTCCTGCGAGCGCATGCGTCCGAGCGCCAGCGAGGCGAGCACGACCGAGGAGAGGATACCGATGATGGCGATGACGACGAGGAGCTCGATCAGCGTGAAGCCGCGCGCTTCGGAGGTTGATGCGTTCATGACTGCTTCAGTATACTCCCGCCGGTTTTACCTCTCCTCGTACCGGTGGGTATAAAGCGAAATCGCCCCGAAGGGCGATTTCGCGAGCACGAGAAACCGGTAGGTTAGCAGTTCGTTGCCGAAGCCAGCGCCGCGCTCTTCTGAGAGGAGGTGCCGGTGCTGTCGGTGCACCAGTACTTGGTGGTGTCCGTCTTCAGCTGGCCGGACATGGCCCAGGCCGTCGCGGAGTCGTTACAGAGGGTGTTGCCGTTGTTCTGGCTGTTTGCCGCCTGCTTCATGGTGAGGATGCCGCCCGGGGTCTGCGAAGAGAGGGTGGTGCAGACGCCCAAGTAGCTATTGGTGTTGCCGTCGTAGTAGAGCTCGGCCTGCGCGCGGGCGCTGTCGATGTCCGACTTGATGGCAGCATCCGCTCCCTTGTTGCGCGCCGTGTTGAGGGAGGCGAGCACGACCGAGGAGAGGATGCCGATGATGGCGATGACGACGAGGAGCTCGATGAGGGTGAAACCCTTCAGGTGGCCCTGCCGTGCGCCGGAAGATGCAAGAGTCATAATAAATCGATTTTTTATGATGCGGGTTACGGATAAGGTCCGCTTTCCGTATTGTACGAGACGCGCGCCTTCCGGCGCGCGTTCGTGTGGATAACACGCGATTACGAGATCGCGCCGGCGAGGTTGTAGATCGGGATAAGCACCGACGCAAGGAGAATGCCGACGCCGAGACCGAGGAGCACGATCATGAACGGTTCGATGAGGTCCACGAGCGTGTCCACTGCGGTGGTCACTTCGCGCTGGTAGAACTTCGCGAGGGTCGCGAGGATCTTGCCGAGCTCGCCGGTCTCCTCGCCGACGCGCACCATCGCGCTCATGATGCCCGGCACTTCGTCATGCCGGGCGAGCGCGTCCGAGATGGCCGAGCCGCCGCGCACGTCCTCCCCCACCTTGCGGAGGATCGCGCTGTAGACCGGGCTGTCCACCACGTTCGCCGTGATCTCCACCGCCTCGACGACCGGCACGCCGGAGACGAGCATCGTCGCGAAGTTGTCCGCGATGCGGGACAGGTAGAGCTTCTGGTAGAGGTCGCCGAGGTACGGGATATCGAGCCGCGCCTTGTCGAGCGAGAGGCGGCCTGCTTCGTTCTGCATGGCGCGGTAGAAGAAGAAGCCGGCGACCAGCAGCGCGATGAGGATGAAGACGCCGTAGTGGATGAGGAAGTTGGAGAGCCCGATGACGATCTGGGTATAGATAGGGATCTTCTCGCCCGAGTCCACGAGGATGGCGCTGATCTTCGGGATGACGATCGTGAGCATGAGCGCCATCACGATAAAGAAGACGCCGATGACGAACGCCGGGTAAATGAGGGCGTTCTGCGCCTTGCTCACCACTTCGTAGGAACGGTCGAGGTAATCGGCGAGGTAGCCGAAGATATCGGAGAGCTTGCCCGACTCCTCGCCGCTCTTCACCATGTTCACGTAGAACGCGGAGAAGACCTTGGGGTGCCGCGCGAGCGCCTTGCTGATGGGGCTGCCGCCCTGCAGGTCGTCGGCGACCTGCGTGAGGATCTCGGCGAGGTACTGGTTCTCCACCTCCGCGGCAAGGAGGCGGAAGACGCGCAGCGCGGAGACCTGCGCTTCGAACAGGGTCGCGATCTGGCGCGAGAGGATGACCACCTCCTTGTTGGTGACGTGCCGAAGCAGCGACGGCGGGACGCCGAAGGTGCTTTTCTGCGTCGCGGGATTAATGGACGAGACGATCAGGTTGCGGCGCTGCAGGGTCGAGACGGCGACGTCCATGGACAAGGCCTCGATGGTTCCCTCTCGCTCGTGCCCGTCCGTATCAAGCGCGCGGTAGGTGAAAAGCATAGGTGATGGCTACAGGTAGCGCTCGAAGGTCTTGGGATCGATCGCGCGCTCGTACGCATGCTCGATGGTGACCTCGCCGCGGCGCACGAGCTCGGCGAGCGACCGGTCCATATCGATCATGCCGTCCTGCGAGCTGGTCTGAATGACCGTCGTGATCTCGTGCGTGCGTCCCTCGCGGATGAGGTTCGCGATGGCGCTGTTGTTGATGAGGAGCTCGTAGGCAGGGATGAGGCCGCCGGCGATGCGCGGAATGAGGCGCTGCGAGAAGATGCCGGCCAGGGAGCCTGCGAGCTGGACGCGCACCTGCCCCTGCTGGTTCGGCGGGAACATGTCGATGATACGGTCGATGGTCTGCGCGGCGTTGTTGGTGTGGAGCGTCGAAAAGACGAGGTGGCCGGTCTCGGCGGCGGTCACGGCCGAGGAGATGGTCTCGTAGTCGCGCATCTCGCCGACCATGATGACGTTCACATCCTCGCGGAAGGCGGCTTGGAGCGCGGCATGGAAGTCCGGCGCGTCCACGCGCACCTCGCGCTGATTGATGAGGGATTTCTTCTGGTCGAAAAGGTACTCGACCGGGTCCTCGATGGTGAGGATATGCTCGGCGCGCGACTCGTTGATGCGATCGATGAGGGTGGCGAGCGTCGGGTTGGACGCCGCGTAGGACGCCAGCTTCTTCAGGAAGCTGGCGTTCGCCTTTTTCATCCCGGCGGCGATGAGGCCGGGAGCCTTCGCCGACGGTCCCCCGATGCGCATCGCCATCGTCCAGGCGACCCGCGTCGATCCGTTGCCGAGGTCGGTGAGGCGGTAGTCCTCGAGGAAGGCGTCGGGTCCGCCCTTGGTGGTCTGGTTGAACCGGAACGCGAAGCGCTCGCAGGGCTCGAAGGCCAGGTACTCCTC
>CAZVJX010000019.1:0-10807 GCA_964627575.1 uncultured Candidatus Saccharibacteria bacterium | reverse complement strand
CATTTGGAGAGGGTACACCTCCAGACAGGCTCCGGCAAAGAATTCCCCTTATGACCGAGATGCTTCGCGTCCGGTTCTCAAAATGCGCCAAAGAACCCTTGAAATGGCTCACTGGACGCAGTTCACGACTGAGGTGGGGCACAAGCAAGTTCAAGAGATCGAGGTGCCCTATCGGTTAGGATTGCAGTAAATAGGAATGAAGTGGGGCATTCGCAATAAAAAACCGACCCCGTAGAGCGGGGCCGGTAAAGTTCAAACAAGTTCCGCGCACATCCATTTGTGGTCGCTCGCCGGGCGGTCCGGCTCGGCCTCGTCGATGAGGTAGGAACGGATCGTGCGGAGCTTCTGGACGAAGATCATGTCCGTATCCCAGGTGCCGAACTCATCCATGGGGAAGGCCGGAGCGTTCCATCCGAAGTAGGTCCTGGGCCGCGGACCCTGCCATGCATCCCTGAACCGCGTCGTCAGCAGGTCGTACGGCCTGCGCAGTTCCGGGTCCCGCCAGCGCGCGTGCGGGCTCGACGGGCTCATGTTCATGTCGCCCGTTACGACCACAGGAATGGGGCCGGCCGCATCCTGGAGCCTATCCACCGTGTCGACGAGTATTTTCACGCCCTCGAGCCGAGCCTCTACGCCCACGGTGTCGAAGTGGGTATTCACGTGCAGGAGGCTGCGTTTGCGCCGCTTGTCGTAGAGGCGTATCCACGTGAGCGCGCGCGGCGAAACGGCATCCCATCCGGTTCCGGCGTTCCGGTCGCGCGTCAGCCACACCGTACCCGAATCGAACAGCTCGAAACGGCTCCGGCGGAACGCGACGGGCGCGAGGAATACCTTTTCGGTCGGGGCGCCGCCGACGCGCCAGAACGCGTGCGCGCCGGGAACGAACGAATACTCTTCAGTGCCTATGCGTCTCCACACATCCGCGCCGACTTCCTGCAGGCCCGCGACGTCGGCCGCCGCTCGCCCGAGCTGCTCCCGTATCGAGTCTTTCCGTGCATCAAACCCGTATCCTTTCGCGGCCGCCAGGTTGGCGGTCATGGCAACGAACGGTTCCTTCACCGCGTCTCTCCCTGGCTGAAGGTTCTAGTGCCACCTTAAGGACGGCAGGATGAACGCACAATGAGCCGCCTCGATTGCTTTTCATGCCGCCCGGCGTACGCTTCCCGTATGGAGCCGCTTGCCAATCGCATCCGACCCACCAGCCTCGATGAAGTGGTGGGACAGGAGCACCTCATCGGCCCGGGAAAGCCCCTGCGCGTCGCCATCGAGAAGAGGCACCTCTTCTCCTTTATTCTCTGGGGGCCGCCCGGCACCGGAAAGACGACCATCGCCCGCATTTATGCCCGGGCGCTCGATGCAGAACTCTTCGAGCTTTCCGCCGTTTCGGCAGGAAAGGAAGATATCCGTCGCATCGTGGGCGATGGTACGACGCGCACGCTCGAGTTCCGACCGAAGGTGCTTTTTCTCGATGAGATCCACCGTTTCAACAAGGCGCAGCAGGACTTCCTTCTCCCGTACGTGGAGAGCGGCGAGCTGACGCTCATCGGCGCGACGACCGAGAATCCCAGCTTTGAGGTCATCTCCGCCCTCCTGTCGCGCTGCCGCGTCTTTGTCCTCGAACCGTTAAGTGAGGAGGCGCTCCGGAAAATCGTCGAGCGTGCAGAGGTGAAGCTCGGCGAGGACGCCTTCGAGTGGCTGCTGGGTTACGCCAACGGCGACGCCCGCAAAGCGCTCGGCATGCTCGAGGGGGCGATCGCCCTCTATGGGAAGAAAATAACGGTCGCGAACCTCACTAAGGCGCTCGAATCGCCGCATCTTCGCTACGACAAAAAAGGCGAGGAGCACTACGACACCATCAGCGCCTTCATCAAGAGCATGCGGGCGAGCCAGCCGGACGCCGCCCTGTACTACCTCGCCCGCATGGTCGAGGCGGGGGAGGACCCGCTCTTCATTGCGCGGCGTATGGTCATTTTCGCGTCCGAGGATGTGGGTCTCGCGCAGCCTACGGCGCTCGTGGTCGCGAACGAGGTCTTCCGCGCCTGCGAGACCATCGGCTATCCGGAATGCGCCATCAATCTCGCGCACGGCGTCGCATACCTCGCAAACGCCACCAAGGACCGCAGCGCCTATGAGGCGCTGCGCGCGGCGCAGGCGGATGTGCAGACGCTCGGAAATCTTCCGATACCTATGAACATCCGGAACGCGCCGACGAAGCTCATGAAGAATCTCGGCTACGGAAAGGGGTACGAGAAATACGATACGAAAAGCTACCTGCCCGCGAAACTGAAAGGAAAGCAGTATTTCCCGGCACCCAAGAAGCGCAAGAAATAAACGAAAGCGCCCCGCAGATGCGGGGCGCTTTCGTAAGAAAGGGTCTTACTTGACCGAGTCCTTAAGAGCCTTCGCCGCGCGGAACTTCGGCGTGCGAGTAGCAGCGATCTTGATGGTCTCGCCGGTGCGCGGGTTGCGGCCGGTGCGTGCCGGACGTGCCTTGGCGCTGAAGATACCGAGGCCTGCGATCGAGACTTCATCGCCGGACTTGAGGCCCGAGGTGATGCAGTCGATCATGCACTCGACGGCGCGATCCGCATCAGCGCGGGTACCACCGAGGGTCTCCTGCACCTTTGCGACGATATCTGCTTTGTTCATAGAAGATGGTTAGAAGTTAATCCCTTACGGGCTGCACGAGCCCGATAGAGGGCTACGCCAAAAAGTATAGGAAATGAGCCATTTTGTGCAATAGTCCCCTTCGCGGCTGGGGATATCCTCACCAGGGGATAAATACGGGGCAAGGTCAAGGACGGGTGTACGCTGTATTTCAGGAGAGGAGGAATGCCATGTCCTACGATGGTATTCAGCACGGTCCGCATATAGATGAGACGGACCAGCGCTATGTCCGTGAAGAACGCCTCGGCCATATTCGGCTCACCGAACGCAGCGGCTACCGGCCGCACGCGCGAAACGAGCCCGATATAAGGCCGCAGAACGCGTCCCGTCGGGACTGACATGAGAAGGCCCCGCAGTGCGGGGCCTTCATCTAGCGGGCGAATTCCACTACCCGGTTCTCCCGAATGACATTTACTTTGATCTCGCCCGGATACTTGAGCTCCTGCTGCACGCGTTCGGCGATATCGCGCGCGAGCTTGTGCATGGCGAGGTCGGAGACCTTGCCCGGATTCACGAAGATGCGGATCTCGCGCCCCGCCTGGATGGCGTAGGTCTTCTCGACGCCCGGAAAACCTTGCGCGAGGCGCTCGAGATCGCCGAGGCGCTCGAGGTAGCGCTCCACGGTGTCGCGGCGCGCGCCGGGACGACCGGCAGAGATGGCATCCGCCACCTGCACGATGATGGACTCCTGCGTTTCGTACGGGTACTCCTCATGGTGCGACTGCATGGCCTGGATGACCTCCTTGCCGACCCCGAACTTTTCGAGAATGCGGCGGCCGATCTCGACATGCGTGCCCTGCACCTCGTGGTCCACGGCCTTGCCGATGTCATGGAGGAGCGCGCCGGCGCGCGCGGCATCGGCGTCAGCGGCCAGTTCCTGCGCGAGCATGCCGGCGATGTGCGCCATCTCGATCGAGTGCTGGAGCACGTTCTGGCCGTAGCTGGTGCGGAAGTAGAGGCGGCCCAAGAGCATGATGAGGCGCGGATCGAGACCGACCACGCCTACTTCATACGCGGCCTCCTCGCCCTTCTGCTTCACGGTCTCGTTCACGTCCGCCTTCGCTTTCTCCACGATCTCTTCGATCTTCGCGGGCTGGATGCGTCCGTCCTCGATGAGACGCTCGAGCGCGATCTTCGCGATATGGCGACGGAGCGGATCGAAGGAAGAGAGGGTAATGCGGTCGGGCGCGTCATCAATGAGCACGTCCACGCCGGTCGCGCGCTCGAAGGCCTTGATGTTGCGGCCTTCCTTGCCGATGACCTTACCCTTGATCTCCTCCGACGGTATCTGCACCGAAAGCGTCATCACTTCGCTGTTGACGCTGCCGGCCATGCGATGAATGACGGAGAGGAGAATGGTGCGCGCCTTCTCCTCGAGCAACTCGCGTCCGTGCGTGTCGAGCTTTTGGAGCCGGGCGAGGAGCGCCTCGGACTGGCTTTCCTCGAGGTCCTTCATGAGCGTATCCTTCGCCTCGGTTTCGGAAAGCCCGGAGAGGCGCACCAGCTCGCGGCGGCGCTCCTCGAGCACCTTCTCGCTCTCGCGCTTCACGTTCGCCGCTTCGTTCTCACGGTTGCGCGCATCCTCCGCTTCATGCGAGATACTACGCTCGCGCTCGTCGAGCATCTCCTCGCGCTTGCCGAGGCGCTCAGCAGCCTTCTTGAGGAGCTCTTCGCGTTCGCGCATCGGGAGCTCCTGTTCTTCCACGGCCTTTTCGGCGCGCAGTTCCGCTTCTGCAACGATCTTCGCGGCGCGCTCCTTCGCCTCAAGCATCTGCTGCTTGATCTCGAGCTCCAGAGAGCCGCGCTGACCGAGCGCAATAAGGAGGCGCAGTACGTAGCCGAGCGCGATGCCAGCCAGGCCCGAGAGGGCCAGGAGGCTCAATATAAGTTTTATAGACATGGATTCGGTGCCGGGATCCTCCCTGGGAGGAGGATTCACGGATTAGTTCAAGTGAGTCAAGGAATACCGGGGTTCAGTCGTTTCTGCCGTTCAGCCGTCGCGGTACGGGGGAACGATACCCCGATATAGGGGGCGGGGCAAAAGGCGTGGACGCAGCGTCAGCCCGGGTGTATACCAGTCATTAGAAGTCACCATTACACGGGGGATACCGTATGAAGACTTGGGACTGGCAGGATGACGAGTGCATCCGGGCACTGTGGGATGCGCTGTATACGGGCAAAAGCTGCGGCGGAATAAAAGAGGAACTCCAGACGAAGTTTGCCAATGCTCCCCAGCATGCGGCGATCAGCTTCCGGATCAATAAGAGAACGGTGCGGCCGGATTTCATCCGGATCGGTATCGCTCCCGGCATTGTGGATTCGGTGATCCGCTCCTACCGGGAGCGCTACGCGCGCCACAAACAAAAGCCGGTGATCAGGCCGGTGGCCGACGGCGACGAAGGGCTGGGGCTCATCGAACCGCCCCGATCGCACTTTCTGTGCGCAGGCATTACCGGCGACTGCCCGAATAACCGCACGCGCGGAAAGTACTGTGACGAATGCGCCAAGGTGATGCTGGGGTCGCCGGAAACGAAAGCAAAAAAGGACCGCATTGCGCACATTGAGGCCGGAACCGGCCGGCGTCGCTGGTAATGAAAAACGCCCCCTCGGGAAACCGAAGGGGCGTATCTTTTTTGGCCCTTGCGCTACTTAGTCTTGTAGACCTGGTCCACGAGGCCGTACTTCTTCGCGTCGTCCGCGGTCATGAAGTAGTCGCGCTCGACGTCCTTCTCGATCTTCTCGAGCGTTTGTCCCGTCGCCTTCGCGAGGATACGGTTCAGGCGATCGCGCGTCGCAAGGATATGCTTCGCGGTGATCTCGATATCGGTGGCCTGGCCCTGCGCGCCGCCCCACGGCTGATGGATCATCACTTCGGCGTTCGGAAGCGCGAAGCGCTTGCCCTTCTCGCCGGCGGCGAGGATGACTGCAGCAGCGGAGGCTGCCATGCCGACGCAGACGGTCGCGACGGCCGGCTTCACGTGATTCATCGTGTCGAGGATGGCGAGACCGGCGGTCACGGAGCCGCCCGGCGAGTTCACGTAGAGGAATATGTCTTTCTTCGGGTCCTCCGCTTCAAGGAAGAGGAGCTGGGCGATGATGAGGTTCGCCGAGTCGTCGTCCACGGGGCCGCCGAGGAAGATGATGCGCTCGCGGAGCAGCCGGGAGTAGATATCATAGGCGCGCTCGCCGAACTGCGATTTCTCGATGACCATCGGGACGAGCATCGACGCACGGGGAGAGGGATTGTTCATGTTCATACTAAAAGGCCGTTAGGTGAAAGGTATGATAGCAAACCGCCCTGCCCGGCGCACGCCGGGCAGGGCGGTTCGGAGCACGGTTACGGTGCGGTTGCCGGTACGTACTGCTGTGCGCGCTCTTCCGAGAGGCGCTGGCCCCAGACGTAGAAAGCGCCGGCGACCAAGAGGAAGACGATGAGGAGAATGGCGATGACGCTCCCGATGGACCCGTGACGCGGTTCCGGCGCGGGGTTCGGGTCAATGACGGGCACGTGCGCCTCGACGGCAGCTTCGGCAACGGCGGGTGATTCCATACTCAGAGTATAGAGGCGCAGTGCCTCTCGCCGGAAGGTGGGGACATAGGAAAACCGCCCGGGGAGCCGGGCGGTGTTCCTGCCGAACGCTTAGTGCTTCTCCCGGTACAGCGCGGTCGCGCGCTCGAACGCGGCCTGAGCGGACTCGCGCCCCTCCCATTCGCCCACGGTCACCTCCTTATTTTGGAGCTTCTTGTAGGTGAGGAAGAAGTGCGCGATCTCCTTGAGCGTGTGCGCATTCACGTCCGCGAGGTCCGTGATGTCCGCGAACCGCGGGTCGCTCGCCGGGACGGCGAGCACCTTCTCGTCCTTCTCGCCGGAATCGATCATCGGCAGAATGCCCACCGGACGCGCCTCGACGAGGAGCCCGGGCGACAGCGGGTTGGTCGTAAGCAGCACGACATCGAGCGCGTCGCCGTCGTCCCAGAGCGTCTGCGGCACGAAGCCGTAGTCGAAGGGGTACGTCTGCGCGGTGTGGAGGACGCGGTCGAGCTTGATGAGGCCGGTCGCCTTATCTATCTCGTACTTATTCTGGGATCCGCGGGGGATCTCGATGATCACGTTCATCTCGTCTTTCGTGCCCGGAGCGACGTCATGGAGCAGGTTCATGCGCGTGAGGTTACGGAATTAGCGGTTATCAGCGATGGTGTCCGCGTTCTCGTCGCGCGCTTCTTCAGCGTCGGCGACGGAGGCGTTGTCGGTAAGAGTGGTCTCCTCCTCAGCGGGGAGGGCGTTGTCCTGACCCTCGTCTTCCGGAGTAGTGACGACGGAATCGAGCTCGCCGTCGAGACCCGCTTCTACGGCCGGGTCGCTCTCAACGCTCTCCTCCGCGGCTTCGAGGGATTCTTCAGCCTCGGCGATCGCGATGTCGCCCGGCGTCGGGACTCCGAGCTCATTGGCAACGGCCGTCTCAATCTGCACTTCCGTGCCGCTCTCGCTCTCGCCCTCGCCGACATTCTCGCCGCCTACCGAGATGATGTCGATGTTCCAGCCCGTAAGCTTCGCGGCGAGGCGGACATTCTGGCCGCCGCGGCCGATCGCGAGCGACTGCTGGTCTTCGGAGACCGTGACGGTCGCGCGGTGGTCGTCCTCGTTCAGCTGCACCTCGAGCACGGAGGCAGGAGAGAGGGACTCCTTAATATAGGCCGCCTGGTCCTCGCTCCACTCGATGATGTCGATGCGCTCGCCGCCGAGCTCGCTCATGACGGTTGAAACGCGCACGCCGCGCTGGCCCACGAGAGAGCCCACCGGATCCACGTGCGAATCGGCTGCCGCGATCGCGATCTTGGTGCGGCTGCCCGGTTCGCGAGCGACACCCTTCACCTCGATGGCGCCCGAAGCGAGCTCCGGTGCCTCCATCTCGAAGAGTTTCACGAGGAAGCGCGGGTGGCTGCGCGAGAGGCGCAGGTAGACGCCGCGGAAGCCCTCATCCACCGCGTACAGGTACGCGCGGATGCGCTCGCCGGGGCGATAGCGCTCGCCCGGGATCTGCTCCTCGTAAGGAATGATGCCGGTCGCGCGGCCCAGATCGATGAAAATGGCGCCGCGCTCGACGCGCTGGACGATGCCCGAGACGATCTCGCCCTTCTTGTGGCCGAACTCGTCGAGGATGGAGAGCTTCTCCGCCTCGCGGATCTTCTGGATGACCACCTGCTTGGCGGTCTGCGCCGCGATGCGGCCGAAGTCGTCCTGGGGCTCGAGCGGGAAGATGATCTCATCGCCGAGCGCAGCCCCCCGCTTGATGCGCTGCGCATCCTCAAGAAGCATGTGCTTTTCCGCGTCGTAGCGCGGAAGCTCGCCTTCGGCGACCTCCTCCTCGCGGTCGTGGTGCGGGTGGTGGGCCGGGAGCTCGAGGATCTCCTCGCCTTCTTCGGGGAAGCGCACCATGGTGTCGTCCACTACGGTCTTCACCTGCTCGAAGGTCACCGTACCGGTGTTCATGTCGAGCTTGCCGCGGACAACCTGCCCGCGCTTTCCGTATTCCTTCTTGTAGGCGGTGGCCATCGCGCTCTCGATGGCGTCTACCATCACCTCCTTGGTGATGCCGCGCTCCTCGAACTCGCCGAGCACCGAATTGATAGTCTTGAGATCCAACATAGGCCCTTTCGTTATTCAGTTGTCGCCCTTTTTAAAAAGAAAGGTCCGCGGGTGCGGACGTTTCAGGTGCTTGAAGCATACCATATATAGGTATTGCGTCAATGAACGACGGAGCGTGGCCTGCGGGACGTGAGGAGGAGTTCATGAACGAGCGCGGCCGAGAACCGGACGGGAAATATCCTGACGAAGACCCGAACGGGGATGCAGAGCGGGAGAGCGGACAGCGCGAGCCGCCCGATGTAAACGGCTGAGCGGTATTCCCCCGAGAGATGAAAACGCGCGCCGATGCGATGCATCGGCGCGTTATACTTTTCATACGTTGGCGCTATGCAGGTCTCCGAAAGCGAACTGAAGACGTTCATCCTCGACTCCGGCCTCGTGCCGCGCAAGGACGTCGAGGCGGCTGCGAAAGAAGCGGAGAAGCGCGGGCAGTCCATCGGCGACATCCTCGTCTCCGAAGGGCACCTCACGCCGGACGCGCTGCGGCGCATCAAGGCATACGTGCTTGGCATCCCGTTCGTGAATCTGAAGGACAAGAAGATCGCCCTCGACGTCCTCTCGCTTATCCCCGAGCCAATCGCGCGCAGCCACAGCATCGTCGCCTTCCGCCATGAGGGGAACGAGCTCGAGGTCGCGATGCTCGACACGCAGGACCTCCCGGCCATTGACTCGGTCCGCAAGAAGACCGGCTTCAAGATCCTCGCGCGCCTCACCGACGACGAATCCTTGAAGCACGCGCTCCTGCAGTACCAGAAATCCCTCAAGGAGGAGTTCGGCGACCTTATTTCGACCGAGGCGGGCAAGATCAGTCTCGTGAAGGAGGCGCTCGGCGAGGAAGCCTCGGGAGAGGACCTCAAGAAAATGGCAGAAGACCTGCCGATCGTGCGCATCGTGGATACGCTGCTGCGCCACGCTATCCTCCAGGGGGCGTCCGATATCCATATCGAGCCGCAGGAGGAGGCCACCCTCGTGCGGTACCGCATTGACGGCATGCTGCATGACGCGATGACCCTCCCGAAGAACGCGGGCCCGGGCATCACCGCGCGCATCAAGGTGCTTTCGAACCTGAAGCTCGACGAGAAGCGCCTGCCGCAGGACGGGCGTTTCAAGATGGAGACCGAGGGCGAGAAGGTCTCGTTCCGCGTGTCGCTCCTGCCGACCTACTACGGCGAGAAGATCGTCATGCGCCTTCTGCGGGAGACCGGCGAGGGCTTCACCCTCGAAGGCCTCGGCTTCCATGGCGAATCGCTCGAGCGCATCCATAAGGCGACGAAGGCGACCACCGGCATCATCCTCGTCTCCGGTCCGACCGGTTCCGGTAAGACGACGACGCTCTACACCATCCTCGACATTCTCAATACGCCAGACGTGAACATCTCCACCATCGAGGACCCGATCGAGTACCAGATGAAGCGCGTGAATCAGACGCAGGTGAATTCCCCTATCGGCATGACGTTCGCGGCCGGTCTGCGCGCCCTGCTGCGCCAGGACCCGAACATCATCATGGTCGGTGAGATCCGTGACAAAGAGACCGCGTCGCTTGCGATCAATGCGGCGCTTACCGGCCACGTCGTGCTCTCCACCATCCACACGAACTCCGCCGCCGGCGCCATTCCGCGCCTCATGGATATGGGGGTCGAGCCCTTCCTCCTCGTGTCCACGCTCCGGCTCGTGGTGGGGCAGCGTCTCGTGCGCCGCCTCTGCGACGAGAAAGAGGAATATACGACGGATGCCGCCGCCCGCAAGGGAATTGCGCGCGAGGACAAGTTCGAGGCCGCGCTCGCTGCGCTCAAGGAAGAGAAGCTTACCAAGGAAAGCGTGACGCTCGATACGCTCCCGTTCTACCACCCGAAGCCCGGCGGCGAGTGCGAGGACGGCTACAAGGGGCGTCTCGGCATCCACGAGATCCTCGAGGTGTCATCCGCCGTCCGCGACATCATCCTCCACGGCGGCTCGCCGGACGCCATCGAGGAGCAGGCGCGCAAGGAAGGCATGCTCACCATGCTCGAAGACGGTCTCTACCTTGCGGCCCGCGGCGTTACGAGTCTTGAAGAAGTGCTGCGCGCCGTCTCCGAGTAAAACGTTTCTATGAAATATCGCGCGGTCATCCGGATACCCAACCATGCGGACGAGACGCGCGTCATCGAGGCCGCGTCGCGCTTCCAGGTCTACGAGGATATCCATAAGGAAGGCGGGTACGTCGTGAACCTTACCGAGTCGGGCGGGGGCTTCGATTTCAATAAGCTCCTCAATATCCAGTTCGGGACCGGCGTGAAGATCGAGGAGCGCATTTCCTTTACGAAGAACCTCTCGGCGATGCTCGCGGCCGGCCTCTCGCTCTCCCGCGCGCTCTCCGTCATCGAGCGGCAGACCCACAACAAGAGCCTCAAGAGAGTGGTGAGCGATATCGAGGAGCAGGTCAAGAAAGGCACCTCCTTCCACGAGGCGCTCGCGCTCCACCAGAACATATTCTCGAAGCTCTTCATCGCCATG